>NZ_JAVUPQ010000039.1:0-39940 GCF_032029835.1 Escherichia sp. AM3
TGATAGAAACAGAAGCCACTGGAGCACCTCAAAAACACCATCATACACTAAATCAGTAAGTTGGCAGCATCACCTGAAATGTTACGACGTACATTAGTCGCGATTACTGTTTTAATTGCAATGAACATTTCGCTTTATACCATCACCGTATGGATACCGACCATATTTGTTAACTCCGGCATTGATGTCGATAAATCAATATTAATGACCGCTGTTATTATGATTGGCGCTCCGGTAGGAATATTTATTGCGGCATTAATTATTGATCATTTTCCTCGTCGGTTATTTGGCTCCACCTTACTTATTATTATTGCCGTGTTAGGCTATATCTATTCAATTCAGACTACAGAGTGGGCGATTTTAATCTATGGCCTGGTGATGATCTTCTTTTTATACATGTATGTTTGCTTCGCGTCGGCGGTTTATATCCCGGAGCTTTGGCCAACGCATTTACGCCTGCGCGGTTCGGGTTTCGTTAATGCCGTCGGACGGATCGTCGCAGTCTTCACGCCCTATGGCGTTGCGGCATTATTAACACATTATGGGTCGATCACGGTGTTTATAGTACTTGGTGTCATGTTATTGCTCTGTGCGCTGGTTCTCTCCATTTTTGGCATCGAAACGCGGAAGGTGTCGTTGGAAGAGATTTCTGAGGTGAATTAAATCTTTCGTTGATGGCATCAATTGCCAGATGTGCCACTGACGTGTTTTATTTGGCCTACAATGCCAGTACAGAATTGTAGGCCAGCGTAAAATTACCCCTGTGTCTCTTCCCAGTCTGCCAGCGTATATAGCGTTGCCCCAGCAGCTGACATCTCCATAAACGCGTGCGCACTGTCCTGTGGCTGGATATTCACGCCACGACAACCATCGGTAATCACGTTTACCTTATAACCTAACTGTAACGCGTCCAGCACGGTAAACTTCACGCAATAGTCAGTAGCCAGGCCCATAACGATCAATTCATCGATTTCATGATCGCGTAACCAGTCATCGAGAGAGGTTTTCTGCCGACGGCCGTTATCAAAAAAGGCACTGTAACTGTCAACTAAAGGATTTTCGCCTTTATGGAACACCGCTGCGATCGCTTTTTGGTGCAGTAACGGATGTAATTGTGCGCCTTCACTGTTCTGCACACAGTGATCTGGCCAGAAGGTTTGTGGCAAACCGTCGAGTTGGCCTGGCGTATAAGGCTCTACACCGTGCTGACTGGCAAAACTGCCGTGATTCGCCGGGTGCCAGTCCTGACTGGCGATAACCGCTTCACCGCGCGACTGGCACCAGTCAATCAGGCGGTTAGCGACATCCACCGTACTGTCACCTTCCGGCACGGCGAGCGCGCCACCAGCACAGAAATCATTTTGTAAATCGACCAGTAACAGGGCGCGAGGGGGCATTGCAGTCTCCTTAATCATCCGGCGTCAGTTCGCCGCGCAGGTTTTGGCTCATGGCCTTGCGAATGGTTTCAGTATCCAGTTCCTGGCTCAGCAGGTAATGCAGTTTGGTTAGCGTGGCTTCTACAGTCATATCTGCACCGCCAATAACGCCGGCATGGGCGAGGGCGTTACCGGTGGCATAACCACCCATGTTCACTTTACCGGACATACATTGTGTCAGGTTGACCACCACAATACCGCGATCGCTGGCTTCATGTAATTCCTGCAGGAAGGCTTTGTTTTGTGGCGCATTACCCACGCCATAGGAGCGCAAAATCAATGCTTTCACCGGTTGGCGCAGAAAATTGCGCACGACGTCAGCAGAAATCCCTGGATAAATCGTCACTACGCCAATTGGTTGTGGGGTGATTGGATGAACGATTAATTCCCCTTCACCGTGCGGGGCGGGTGGCGTATTTAAACGACGAATATGGATACCTGCTTCCAGTAACGGAGGAAGGTTTGGAGAGGCAAACGCATCAAAACCATCGGCATGGGCTTTGGTAGTGCGGTTGCCGCGATACAATCGGTTATTGAAAAAGAGCGTTACTTCGTTGATCGGATAATTCGCCGCAACGTACAACGCATTCAGCAGATTAATTTGTCCGTCAGAGCGTAACTCAGCTAGCGGGATTTGTGACCCTGTCACAATGACTGGTTTACCGAGATTCTCGAGCATGAACGACAGCGCAGAGGCGGTATATGCCATCGTATCGGTGCCGTGCAGAATGACAAAACCATCATAGTCGTCATAGTGCGCTTTAATATCTTCAGCAATATGCTGCCAGTCTTCTGGAGTCATATCAGAAGAATCCATCAACGGCGTATATTCATGAATGGTGAAATCTGGCATCTCCGGGCGATGGAATTCCGGCATCAGCGCCAGTTGGCGTTGTAGATGACCTGACACCGGAATATAACCCTGCTCGGAACGCTGCATCCCGATGGTCCCGCCCGTGTAGGCGACGTAAATTGATTTCTTTTGCATGATATTGATATGAATGATATCGAAAGAGCAAAAGTATATACGTGAGGCAGGAGGAGCGCACCTGATACTATGCGGATAAGGAAATATGGGGCGAGACAGCGGGAAGAGGATTCGTCGACGTAAAAAATAATGTGGCCGACGATCTGTCGGCCACTCAGTACAAGACTTAACGCACGTTGGCGCAGGTCAGGCAAAACGCATAACGGTTTTGTGGGTCGTTAAACGCGGCCAGCTTGTCGCTTTCACTTTTAACAGTAGAGGCTACCGAGGCCAGCGGTGCAGGTAACATGGCCTGGAACGCATCTGGCAACATTGCCCGGACAGAACCAGACATGTTGTCCATCACTTTGTCGAAGAAGGTCGGTTCATCAACGTAGTATTCCAGATGCCACTGTTTCACTTTTGCCAGCTCTGCTGCTTTGGCAACTGCATCATCGAAATCCCCGAGGCTATCGACCAGCCCGTTAGCTTTTGCATCCTGACCGGTCCAGACGTGGCCCTGGGCGATTTTATCAATCTGCTCCGGCGTCGAATGACGCGCATCAGCAACCAGCGTGATAAAGCGTTTATAGCCATTCTCAATGCTTAACTGCATCATCTGCTGTGCTTCCGGCGGCAGTGCCCTGGTGATAGAAACATCTGCCAGCGGTGAAGTTGAGACACCATCGGTATGAACACCAATCGAATCCAGACTATTTTCTACGGTGGTGATCACGCCGAAGATACCGATAGAACCGGTCAGGGTGCTGGGGTTAGCCACAATGTAATTAGCTGGCGTGGAAATCCAGTAACCACCAGATGCCGCCATGCCGCCCATCGATACAACCACAGGCTTACCCGCTGCCCGGGCTGCTGCCAGTTCAGCGCGAATCACTTCAGACGCGGTAACGCTGCCGCCTGGGCTATTAACACGCAGGACAATCGCTTTCACTTTCGGGTCAAGGCGAGCGTCGCGGATTTGTGCCGCAGTGGTATCACCGCCAACATTCCCCTGAGTTTCCTCGCCATCCATAATTGCGCCATTAGCAAAGACGACACCGATGCTGTCACCGGTATCTGCCGGCGTTTTCAATGCGTAATCGTAATAACTGATGGCGCGATAATTTTTATCAGTCTTACTCCAGCCGAATTCTTTGGTCAGTGCTTTTTCGATTTCCGCACTCGATGCCAGTGCATCGACCAGCTTGTTTTCCAGTGCATATTTCGCGGTATCGCCACCGGTTTTGGTTAAACCCTCAAGCAACCCTTGCGCGCCAGGGAATACCTGCTCAGCAGGGATCTGCCGGTTAGCGGCAACAGTATTCAGATAGTTTTGCCACAGCTCACCAATCCAGCGGCTGTCAGCTTCGCGGGCTGCCGGTGACATATCATCACGAATAAACGGTTCAACGGCAGATTTATACGTACCCACGCGGAACACATGGGTGGAAACTTTCAGCTTATCCAGCAACGATTTGTAGTACAGACCGTTGGTGGCAAAGCCGTGCAGATCAACCACGCCTTGCGGAGACAGCCAAATTTTATTGGCGAAACTGGCGAGATAATATTGCCCCTGGCTGTAGTTCTCGC
Source organism: Escherichia sp. AM3 (assembly GCF_032029835.1). Lineage (NCBI taxonomy): Bacteria > Pseudomonadati > Pseudomonadota > Gammaproteobacteria > Enterobacterales > Enterobacteriaceae > Escherichia > Escherichia sp. AM3. The sequence goes on from NZ_JAVUPQ010000039.1 coordinate 3,994, forward strand.
CAACGGCATAAACCGGTTTCCCGCTGTCACGAAACTCTTTCAGAGCTTTGCCGATGTACTGCATAGACGGTTGGTCGCCGCCTGCGAAGTTTTTCAGATCCATCACAATACCGGTGATATTGCGGTCGTCCTTCGCCTGGCGAATAGTGTTGACGATATCAAACAGTGAGTTTTCCTGCAGACGATCGGAACTGGCACCAAGCAGCTGGCGGCTTAATTTACTAAACCGCTGAGAACTGTCGGGTTTATCGACGATCACACCAGAAATGTCCAGCAGCAGTGCGCCACGACTGGCCGTTTCTTTCGAATCACCACCACTGACCTGCATCCAAATCCCCACACCAACCAGTACGAGGAAAATAAAGAACAGGTTAAGTACCATTTCACGGACGAAATTCAGCAGACGCCACGTCCATTTAAAAAATCCGGCAATAAATCGCCAAAGGGTTCGCATGTATTCTCCCAACTTAAGGTCACACCTGTCACAGGCGCAATAGATGTGGTTATCGTAATGACCCAACCGGTACTTGTCAGCAGGAATTGCGGACTGTGCTGTAACAAAATCCACTCTCGTGTTAATTTTGTGAATAAATATCACGACAGGAGTTAATCAAATGGATGCACTCGAACTATTGATCAATCGCCGTAGCGCCTCCCGCTTGGCTGAACCCGCGCCAACGGGTGAACAACTGCAAAACATCCTGCGTGCGGGTATGCGTGCGCCGGACCATAAGTCCATGCAACCGTGGCATTTTTTTGTGATTGAAGGGGAAGGGCGCGAGCGTTTCAGCGCCGTACTGGAACAGGGGGCGATTGCTGCCGGTAGTGATGACAAAGCTATCGACAAAGCCCGTAATGCGCCGTTCCGCGCACCGCTCATCATCACGGTGGTGGCGAAATGCGAAGAGAATCATAAAGTCCCGCGCTGGGAACAGGAAATGTCTGCCGGATGCGCGGTCATGGCGATGCAAATGGCAGCAGTTGCCCAGGGGTTTGGCGGCATCTGGCGCAGTGGCGCATTAACTGAAAGTCCGGTAGTGCGTGAAGCATTCGGTTGCCGTGAGCAGGATAAAATTGTCGGTTTTCTCTACCTCGGTACGCCGCAGCTGAAAGCATCTACGTCGATTAACGTCCCGGACCCGACGCCGTTTGTAACTTATTTCTGATAATTGTCGCGAAACTGTCTGGATTGTGAGCAAAGGCGCAGGAATTCAGACACTCTCACTTATCACTTCACGGAATGAGGGTTACCATACCCGGATTGCATTGACAGGAGATGTCCATGAGCGAGAACTCGATTCGTTTGACCCAATACAGCCACGGAGCTGGTTGCGGCTGTAAAATTTCCCCAAAAGTGTTGGAAACCATCCTGCACAGTGAGCAGGCGAAGTTTGTTGATCCGAATTTGCTTGTGGGTAATGAAACCCGCGACGATGCGGCGGTGTACGATCTGGGCAATGGCACCAGCGTTATCAGTACCACCGACTTCTTTATGCCGATCGTTGATAATCCTTTCGATTTTGGCCGCATTGCGGCGACTAACGCCATCAGCGATATCTTCGCGATGGGGGGCAAACCGATTATGGCGATTGCGATCCTCGGCTGGCCGATTAACAAACTTTCCCCGGAAATTGCCCGCGAAGTGACCGAAGGTGGACGCTATGCATGTCGTCAGGCGGGTATTGCGCTGGCTGGCGGTCACTCCATCGATGCGCCGGAGCCGATTTTTGGTCTGGCGGTAACGGGGATCGTACCGACCGAGCGGGTGAAGAAAAACAGTACCGCACAAGCCGGATGCAAACTGTTCCTGACGAAACCGCTGGGGATCGGCGTTCTTACCACGGCTGAGAAAAAATCACTGTTGAAACCAGAACATCAGGGACTGGCGACGGAAGTGATGTGCCGGATGAACATCGCAGGCGCGTCCTTTGCCAACATCGAAGGCGTAAAAGCGATGACCGACGTTACGGGCTTTGGTCTGCTGGGCCACTTGAGCGAAATGTGTCAGGGGGCTGGTGTGCAGGCACGCGTCGACTATGAAGCGATCCCGAAACTCCCCGGTGTTGAAGAGTACATTAAGTTGGGCGCAGTACCTGGCGGCACTGAACGTAACTTTGCCAGCTACGGTCATCTGATGGGTGAAATGCCGCGTGAAGTGCGCGATCTGCTGTGCGATCCGCAAACTTCTGGCGGTTTGCTGCTGGCGGTCATGCCGGAAGCAGAAAATGAGGTCAAAGCTACAGCCGCCGAGTTTGGCATTGAACTGACGGCAATTGGCGAACTGGTGCCAGCGCGCGGCGGTCGTGCCATGGTTGAGATTCGTTAATTCAATGCGGTTGTTTATTGCCGAAAAACCGAGTCTGGCGCGCGCCATTGCTGATGTCCTGCCCAAACCGCACCGGAAAGGCGATGGCTTTATCGAGTGCGGTAATGGTCAGGTGGTGACCTGGTGTATCGGTCACCTGCTTGAGCAGGCGCAGCCAGACGCCTACGACAGCCGCTATGCGCGCTGGAATCTTGCGGATTTGCCGATTGTCCCGGAAAAGTGGCAATTACAGCCCCGACCCTCCGTGACCAAACAACTTAACGTCATCAAACGCTTCCTGCATGAAGCCAGCGAAATCGTTCACGCCGGGGACCCGGATCGTGAAGGGCAATTGCTGGTGGATGAAGTGCTGGACTATCTGCAACTGGCACCGGAAAAGCGCCAGCAGGTGCAGCGTTGCTTGATAAACGACCTGAACCCGCAGGCGGTTGAGCGGGCGATCGACCGTCTTCGTTCCAACAGTGAGTTTGTACCGCTGTGCGTTTCTGCGCTGGCGCGAGCGCGTGCCGACTGGCTGTACGGCATCAATATGACCCGTGCTTACACCATTCTCGGTCGCAATGCTGGTTATCAGGGCGTGCTTTCCGTGGGGCGCGTGCAGACACCCGTGCTCGGGCTGGTGGTGCGCCGCGATGAAGAGATTGAAAACTTCGTGGCGAAAGACTTCTTTGAAGTCAAAGCGCATATCGTGACACCTGCCGATGAGCGGTTTACCGCTATCTGGCAACCGAGCGAAGCGTGTGAACCGTACCAGGATGAAGAAGGGCGCTTGTTACATCGTCCACTGGCGGAGCATGTGGTTAACCGCATTAGTGGTCAACCGGCTATTGTCACCAGCTATAACGATAAACGGGAATCAGAATCCGCGCCGCTGCCGTTTTCGCTTTCGGCGTTGCAGATTGAAGCGGCAAAACGCTTTGGTCTGAGCGCGCAGAACGTGCTTGATATCTGCCAGAAACTGTACGAAACGCACAAGCTAATCACTTATCCGCGTTCTGATTGTCGCTATTTGCCAGAAGAACATTTTGCCGGACGCCACGCGGTGATGAATGCCATCAGTGTTCATGCACCGGATCTGTTGCCGCAGCCAGTGGTAGATCCAGATATACGCAACCGCTGTTGGGATGACAAAAAGGTCGATGCGCACCACGCCATCATTCCGACCGCACGGAGTTCTGCGATCAACCTGACGGAGAACGAAGCGAAGGTCTATAACCTGATTGCCCGTCAGTATCTGATGCAATTCTGCCCGGATGCGGTGTTCCGCAAGTGTGTTATCGAACTGGACATTGCCAAAGGCAAATTTGTCGCTAAAGCGCGTTTTCTTGCTGAAGCAGGCTGGCGCACGCTGTTAGGCAGCAAAGAGCGCGATGAAGAAAACGACGGCACGCCACTGCCTGTGGTGGCGAAAGGCGATGAGTTGCTGTGTGAAAAAGGTGAAGTGGTAGAGCGGCAAACCCAGCCGCCGCGCCATTTTACCGATGCAACACTGCTTTCGGCGATGACCGGGATCGCGCGCTTTGTGCAGGATAAAGATCTGAAAAAGATCCTCCGTGCGACCGATGGTCTGGGGACAGAGGCAACGCGTGCCGGGATTATTGAACTGTTGTTCAAGCGTGGTTTCCTGACCAAAAAAGGGCGCTATATCCACTCCACCGACGCCGGAAAAGCGCTATTCCATTCGCTGCCGGAGATGGCGACGCGACCGGACATGACCGCGCACTGGGAATCGGTGCTGACGCAAATCAGCGAAAAGCAGTGTCGCTATCAGGACTTTATGCAGCCGCTGGTGGGGACGCTATATCAGCTTATTGATCAAGCCAAACGTACGCCGGTGCGGCAGTTTCGCGGCATTGTGGCTCCGGGCAGTGGTGGCAGTGCTGATAAGAAAAAGGCTGCACCGCGTAAACGTAGTGCGAAAAAAAGTCCGCCAGCAGATGAAGTCGGAAGCGGGGCGATAGCGTAAGCGAGTGAATCTTTCGTGCTATTCGAGTCATATTCTGAAATATCCAGCGGATCAAGAAAATTCGTTGGATATTTTTTTTGCATGGATAAAATTATCGCCTCTAAAGTATGTAATAACAGGGAATGTGATGAAAAAAGTTTTATTACAAAACCATCCTGGGAGCGAGAAGTATTCTTTTAATGGCTGGGAAATATTTAATAGTAATTTTGAACGGATGATTAAAGAAAATAAGGCCATGCTGCTTTGTAAGTGGGGGTTTTATTTAACATGTGTTGTCGCTGTAATGTTTGTGTTCGCAGCGATAACATCCAACGGTTTGAATGAAAGAGGCCTGATTACCGCGGGATGCTCTTTTCTTTATCTATTAATTATGATGGGGCTTATTGTTCGGGCCGGTTTTAAAGCAAAAAAAGAACAACTGCATTATTATCAGGCTAAAGGTATTGAGCCGCTCAGTATCGAGAAGTTACAGGCGCTACAATTGATCGCACCTTATCGATTCTATCATAAGCAATGGTCTGAAACGCTGGAGTTCTGGCCGCGAAAGCCTGAACCTGGCAAAGATACCTTCCAATATCATGTGCTTCCTTTTGACTCGATCGATATCATAAGTAAAAGACGCGAGTCTTTAGAGGATCAATGGGGTATCGAAGATAGCGAAAGTTATTGTGCCTTAATGGAGCATTTTCTTTCTGGCGACCATGGAGCCAATACCTTTAAAGCAAACATGGAGGAAGCCCCAGAGCAGGTTATCGCCTTGTTGAATAAATTTGCTGTTTTTCCCTCAGACTATATCTCTGATTGCGCTAATCATAGCTCCGGTAAATCCTCGGCGAAGCTAATATGGGCGGCGGAATTATCATGGATGATCTCGATATCAAGCACAGCTTTTCAAAACGGGACAATTGAAGAAGAACTGGCCTGGCATTATATAATGCTTGCTTCTCGAAAGGCGCACGAGTTGTTCGAAAGCGAAGAAGATTATCAAAAAAATAGTCAAATGGGATTTCTTTACTGGCATATCTGCTGCTATCGCAGAAAGTTAACGGATGCTGAACTTGAAGCGTGTTATCGTTACGACAAGCAGTTTTGGGAGCACTACAGTAAGAAATGCCGTTGGCCCATAAGAAATGTTCCGTGGGGAGCATCATCCGTTAAATACTCATAAACGCCTGAAATTTTGCCGGGGGCGCTGCGCTTGCCCGGCCTACATTAGAGCGTAACTGCAATGAATTGTGCCCATTTGTAGGCCTGATAAGCGTAGCGCCATCAGGCATTTACAACTTAAATCACACCCTGCGCCAGCATCGCATCGGCAACCTTCACAAAACCGGCAATGTTCGCGCCCTGCACGTAGTTGGTTTGCTCACCTTCACCACCATGCTCAACACAGGCATGGTGGATATCCAGCATGATGTGATGCAAACGTGCGTCAACTTTCTCGGCTTTCCAGCCCAGGCGCGCAGCGTTTTGTGCCATTTCCAGGCCCGATGTAGCGACGCCACCAGCATTAGCCGCTTTACCCGGTGCAAATAGTACGCCTGCCTGCTGGAACAGTTCAGTCGCTTCGATGGTGGTCGGCATATTTGCCCCTTCGGCGACGGCTTTAACGCCATTAGCGATAAGCTGATGCGCGGCGTCAACATCCAGTTCATTCTGGGTGGCGCAAGGCAGGGCGATATCAACCGGTAGAGACCACGGCTGTTGGCCTTCGAGATAGACCAGACCAAATTCTTTGGCGTAATCTGCCACTCGACCATCGCGGCTGGCTTTGATTTCGATAAGACGTGCCAGTTTCTCTTTCGTGAATCCGCTTTCATCAACTACAGTGCCGCTGGAGTCTGACGCAGTGATCACACGAGCACCAAATTCCATCGCTTTTTCGATAGCGTACTGGGCGACGTTGCCGGAGCCAGAAACGGAAACGCGCATCCCTTCAAAACCCATACCGTGGCGTTTTAACATTGCTTCTGTGAAATAAACCAGACCGTAGCCGGTAGCTTCCGGGCGAATAAGACTGCCGCCAAATGAAAGGCCCTTACCGGTGAAGACGCAGGCGGTATTGTTGGAGAGCTTTTTCATCATCCCCGCCATAAAGCCGACTTCACGACCACCAACCCCGATATCACCTGCCGGAACGTCGGTATCCGCGCCCAGATGACGATAAAGCTCGGTCATCAGCGCCTGGCAAAAACGCATCACTTCACCTTCGCTTTTTCCTTTCGGATCGAAATCGCTGCCGCCTTTACCACCGCCCATCGGCAGGGTAGTCAGGGCATTTTTGAAGGTTTGTTCAAAGCCGAGGAATTTGAGAATGGAAAGGTTAACTGACGGATGGAAGCGCATACCGCCTTTGTACGGGCCGATGGCAGAGCTGAACTGCACACGCCATGCACGGTTGACCTGTATCTGGTTGCGATCATCAACCCATACCACGCGAAACTGGATCACGCGCTCCGGTTCAACCAGACGCTCCAGTAATGACATCTGGCGATATTTTGGATTTTGTTCAAGAAAAGGCCAGAGTGTGGTCATTACTTCACGAACGGCTTGCGCGAACTCGGTTTGATTCGGGTCGCGCTTTTGGACATGGTTGAGGAATGACTCCAGAGAATATGTCTGATCCATAGATATAAAACCCTTATATATTAATACGATTGTGCTTATGTTGTTTATGTCATGTGCTTTTGCAGTTTTCGACTATACCATCAAGAATGTGACGGTAAGCAAGAAAAAAATGACCCAGGAAAGCAAATTAATAACGAGAGTAATCTCATAACCAAATGCGATAACTCAGACGCTAAAGTTTTGCCACCCGGCTACCGTTATCAGTAGCAGAGACAATAACGTTAAGGAGTTCCCTGTGAGTCGAGCATTGTTCGCCGTAGTATTAGCATTTCCATTAATTGCACTGGCTAACCCGCATTATCGTCCGGACGTGGAGGTAAACGTACCGCCAGAAGTGTTCAGTTCAGGCGGGCAGTCAGCGCAGCCCTGTACTCAGTGCTGCGTTTATCAGGATCAAAATTATTCTGAAGGGGCGGTAATTAAAGCCGAAGGAATACTGCTGCAATGCCAGCGTGATGACAAAACCCTTAGCACTAATCCGCTGGTCTGGCGGCGCGTAAAGCCATAAACGCCTCTAATAATGGAATGTCAGCAGGGGCCAGCGGATATTGCAGCGCCTCTTCAGGTGAGCACCAGACCAGCGCCTGATGTTCATGTGCCTGTAACGTCCCGTGGAAGTCGGGTACGTGCCAGGCATGAAGATGGATAATCCGCCCCGAAACTTCTCGCTGATGGCTGGCAACATACTCACCCACAGTTGCTTCGATGCCCAATTCTTCGTTTAACTCACGCACCAGCGCCTGCTGCTGGCTTTCATCCAGCTCGACTTTACCACCGGCAAACTCCCATAATCCCGCCTGATCGCGCTGGGCGGGGCGTTGCGCGAGTAAAATTTTGCCATCACGTTCAATGATGGCGGCAACAACTTCAATCATTTTCATAAATTACACACGGGCAGATAAGCGAAAAATGCCATAATATCCGCACTGTTGCTCAATCAGAAAGGCTTTATATTTAAGGAGTGCCTGTGCTAGACCGCCATCTTCATCCCCGGATTAAACCGTTGTTGCATCAGTGCGTGCGGGTTCTTGATAAACCGGGCATTACGCCAGATGGTTTAACATTAGTGGGATTTGCCATCGGCGTGCTGGCTCTGCCGTTTCTGGCGCTGGGCTGGTATCTGGCGGCGCTAGTCGTCATTTTGTTGAACAGGCTGCTTGATGGTCTGGACGGTGCGCTGGCGCGGCGCAGAGGGCTTACCGACGCGGGCGGCTTTCTTGATATTTCTCTCGATTTTCTTTTTTACGCGCTGGTGCCTTTTGGGTTTATCCTCGCCGCACCGCAGCAAAACGCCCTGGCAGGCGGCTGGCTGCTGTTTGCGTTTATCGGCACGGGTAGCAGTTTTCTCGCTTTTGCTGCGCTGGCGGCGAAACATCAGATTGATAATCCCGGTTATGCGCATAAATCGTTTTATTATCTGGGCGGGTTAACCGAAGGCAGCGAGACGATTTTGCTGTTTGTTCTGAGTTGCCTCTTTCCGACCTGTTTTCCGTGGTTTGCGTGGGTATTTGGTGCGTTGTGCTGGATGACGACCTTTACGCGGGTGTGGAGTGGGTATCTGACGCTGAAGTCGCTCCAGCGTCAGTAATTGCAATGTTATTTGCTGCTGTCCGGGCCGCGTTCACCGGTTGCTACCGAATTTTTTGGATCGCTGCTCCATTCGTACCAGCCGCCGTCGTAAACGGAGACGTTATTCCAGCCCATTGCTCGTGCGTACATAAAGGTTTCGGACGCGCGCCAGCCGGTGCCGCAGTAGAATGAAACTTGCTGATCTGGTTTGATATTCCATGCTTTCCACATAGCGGTAATATCATCGGCGCTACGCATGGTGCCATCCGGGTTATGGAAATCTTCCATATGCGTCGAGTCGCTACCAGCGTGTCCCCAACGTGCTCCGGCTATTTCACCTTTTGGTTTAATATAGCTGTAACCGCTGGTCGTACCGATAAATTCTGGCCACGAACGAATGCTCACCAGCGATGCATCCTGGCGATGCAGCAGTCCACGCGCCTGTTCCATATCAAGCATCAGTTGCGGTTGTGCCGGGATCTTCACGCCGAAATCCGGTTCCGCTTTCACTTTCGGTGGCGTTCCGCGCTCAACAGGCAGTCCCGCGTCGGACCAGGTTTGCCAGCCGCCATCCAGCAGGCGCACATCTTTCACGCCAGCATAAAGCATAATCTGCGCCACACGCGCTGCAGCGTATACGTCACGCCCATACAGAATGACCGTGGTGTCATGGCGAATGCCGTGTTTTGCCAGCATCGCTTTTAGTTGTTCATCAGAAACTTTGTTCCACAGCGGTTCACTTTCCACTTCGTTGGTATCGATGTAGTCAGCGCCGGGAATATGGCTGATAAGGTAAAGCTTAGGAGCGCCCCAGGCCGCTTCAATGACTTTCCAGTCACCGGCAGGTTTCGCCGTAACCTCTTTACCTTGTTGCAGGTCGTGCAGCCATTGCGGATAAACCAGCTGCTCAAAATGCGGCAGTTTTTGCAGACGGGAAGGTTCGCTTAGCGCGTCACTCAGGATGGAGATATGCGTTAAACCTGCTTTTTGCAGTCGCGTTTTGACGGCGTCGACATCTTTGTCATTACCGTACAGCGCCACCGGAGCATCGGTTTTCAGGTTATGTTGCTTGATCCACGCGTTGAGCTGTTCGGTGCTCATTTTGTCAAGCCAGCTGGCAGAGAGGTTTAAGGCGGCAGGTTCATGACCAGAAGGGCCATTTAAGGTTTGTGGCCAGCCGTTATAAAACGCGCTGGGGCGAGTATCTATCGCTTTGCCATTTTGTTGTTGAAGCTGGTCAAGTGTAAGAGGCTTCGCCAGTTCAGCGGCCCACGAAGAAGCGCAAGCCAGCCCTAAAGCCATTGCCAGCGCGGTCATTTGAGAAACACGTTTCATCGAAAATCCCGACATTGTAGTTTTGAGTGCGCCATTCTGAACTGACGCATTGAGAAAAACTTTGCGTTATCGCAGTTTGTTGTAATTTTCTGACCACTGCGCCATATCCAGAACAGAACTATCAGCAGGAACATCCTGGAGATCGTGCGTTACCTGAACGACGGGGATCGCCAGGGCGCGAACTTCGCTGAACACCCACTGGCGAAAATTATCGCGCAGAGCCACATCAAGACGGCTGAATGGCTCATCCAGGAGTAACGCTTTTGGTTGGGCGAGAAGGGCGCGTAGTAGAGCAACGCGCGCTCGCTGACCGCCAGACAAAGTGGCAGGATCCTGATGGAAAGCTCCCTCAAGGCCTGAACGCTCAAGTGCATCATTCACGGCATTACGTCGGGCATTCCCTTTAAGTGTCGCCGGTAGCGCCAGCAGTAAATTTTGCCCGACACTGAACTGGTCAAATAACAGTGCATCCTGAAAAAGAATGCCAATCTGACGCTGTGCGGTGGGTAGGATGTCAATCCGTTGCTCATTGAGCCATAGCTCACCTGTACAAGAAAACTGTTCGGCCAGTGCACCAATCATCCATGAAAACAGAGTGGATTTTCCACAGCCAGACGGCCCCATTAACGTGACAATGTCACCTTTATCCACCGTAAAGTTAACGTTTGTCAGCAAGCGGCTTTCTGGTAAACGTAGCGAAACATTTTTCACGCAGAGCATTAGCGGAGTCCTTGTCTGACATAACCTACCCATTTTGCGACTAACGCGGTCAGGGCAAAAATAATAAGCGGTAATAGCAGTTGCCATAAAGCCTGGGCGGCGAGAATACCGTTGCTGCCGCCGCTGCTTAATGCCACCGCCTCAGTGGTGAGCGTCGGAAAACGCCCCGCGCCCAGCCACAGCGTTGGCATATACTGCGCAATACCGACTGCAAATCCCACCGCGAAGGCAATCAGCGTAGGGCGTAGCATAAGCGGACATTTCACGTAAAAGAAGATTTTGGCCCGCGACCAGCCCAGTGTTTGCGCAATCAAAATTAACCGTGAATCAATGCGCTGCCAGGCGGGTTGCAGGATAAACAGCATCCATGGCATTACCCACAGCAGATGCCCCCAGACCACCGCCGTCCAGCTTCCATCCAGGTTCAGCCATAGCGCCAGCGTGTACTGGCCCGCCACCAGTGGCAGAGCGGGTAATAAAATGGGCAACCATAGCCACAACTGGCGACGCTGTGGCCCCCATTCCAGCCACAGCAGTAACAGGAGCAAAGCGATGAATGTCGCCACCAGCCCCATTGTCAGGCTGTTGATGAGCGCTTCACTATTGATCGTCGACTGATCCGCGAGGATCGCCAGCAGAACCACACACAGCACACCGGTTAAGGGTAAAAAAATCGCCAGCGTATTGCCCGGCAATAAAGGCGTGGCAGGCTTGCGAACGCCATCTACGCGGGGAATAGTGCGCCGCCAGCTGCGCCATAGCAGATAGCTCAGCAAAACGTAGGCGGCGAGTAACAGCATCAACAGCAGGCTGGCAAGCGCGCCTTTTGTTTGTTGGTCAATGTCGCCCTGGGTTAACCACTGCCAGCTAATTACCGCCAGCGTCGGGGGATTACCTGGCCCGAGAATAATTGCCACATCCACGACCGACAGCGACCAGGCAACAATCGCCAGCATCGCCATTGCCAGCGCAGGCGCGACGGAGGGCAACAGCAGCCAGTTCAGGCATTGCCAGCGGCTGTAGCCCAGCGAATCCAGCACAATGACCTGCTGCAACAGCCATTTTTCGCTCAATACTGCTGCTAAGATCCACAGCAGAAATGCGCTTTCTTTCACTGCAAGGGTGAGGCCCAGACCGATGCCAAATCGGTCCATTGGCGGAGTGAAATACGGGAAATAGTCATAAAGCAGCCCTCCGTCAGCAAAGAGCAGAAGGGCGCTGGTGGCAAAAGCCACATGGGGAATGGCGAGCAGCCACGGCAGACGGGCGCACATACGCTGCCATTTCGGCCCAGGCCACAGCGCCACAATCACCAGCAGGGCAATCAACAATGCCCCGACCGCCGCGATGGTTGTCGACACCAGCGTTGCCAGTAATGCCTGCGGTAACTGTGGATCGGCAAATAACGCCTGCCAGTGTGTCAACGACAAAGCAGGCGATATCAGCGTGAGAGCTGCCGGGATCAGCGGTGCATAAATCACCGCCACCATCGCCCACAGCAAAAAGATTAATGCGTACCGTAACGGTGTAGCCATTCTTGTTCCAGCGCATTTACCCAACCTGCGTGCGGTTCAGCCAGTACCGGCGGCAGATCCTGCGGCATTCTTGATTGCAATGATTCGCGCTGCCCGTCAGGCAGTTTTTGCGGATCGAGAACAGAAGGATCGCCCCAGACAGCGGGATCTGCTTTACGCAGTTGCGCATCGGGTGAGAGCAGGAAATTGGCAACTACCTTCGCCGCAGCACTGGCATTCGCGTTGGCAGGAATGGTGACGAAATGCACGTTGCCAATCATCCCCTCGCGAAAGCCAAAACTGTAACTGCTTGCAGGCAAATCGCCGCTGGCGATTTTTTGCTGCGCATGCGCGGGGTTAAAGGTCAGCGACAGGCGCAATGTGCCGGCTTTCAGCAGAGCATCCATCCGCGCGGGTGAAGGCGGGAAATCCTTTCCTTCGCGCCACAAATACGGATGCAGCACATCAAGATATTGCCACAAGGGAGCAGTTACACGGGCGAAAGTCGCATCGTCCGGCGCTTCTTTTAATGCGGCGGGATCGGGCGTCAGCATAATCAGCAACTGTTCAAGAAACGCCGTGCCGGTAAAGTCCGGTGGGCGCGGATAGGTAACCGTGCCGGGATTGGCTTTAGCAAACTCCAGTAAGGCTTGCGGCGTTTGTGGTGGCTGTGGCGTAACATCGCGGCGGGCGATAAACGTCAGTTGTGCGCCGCCCCAGGGCGATTCCGCACCTTGTGTCGGCACAGAAAAATCTTCCCGCACCGGCAGCTGTGTGTCGACATAGCGCCAGTTGGGCAGAGTCTCCGCCCAGCCCGTTTGTAATAAATTGGCCTCTTTTAAGGTGCGGAAGTTTTCGCCGTTCACCCAGAGCAGATCCACCGAGCCGCCCGTTTTACGTCCGGCTGCGGCTTCGGTCTGAATGCGCTTCACCGCGTCTGCGGCATCCGCCAGACGGACAATCTTCAGGTTTATAGCGTAATGGGTTTTCATCTCGCCGCTCACCCAGTCGAGATAGCGGTTAATTGCGGTATCGCCGCCCCAGGCGTTAAACCAGACGGTTTGCCCTTTGGCCTCATTTTTAATTTCTTGCCAGTCACTGGCATGTGTTGCCAGAGAAAACAGCGATAACAATCCCAGCAACCACCCACAATGGCGCATCATCTCTCCTTAAGAACGTTTTTCAGGAATACGGCACAGCCCCTGAGCGGGAATGTCCATGGCAGAATTAAAACGGGCTGACAGATTTTGCAGGCCGATCAATGCCGTCAGTTCGGTGAGCGCCTGAGCGTCAAAATGCGCAGCCAGTCGGGTACGCAGGGCATCATCGACCGTTGGCGGCGTTACGCTTGCGGCTTCGGCGTACTCCAGCGCCAGCCGTTCTTCATCGCTAAAGAGCGGGCTTTGCCGCCAGTCAGCCACTGCCAGCAGTTTATCGCTGCTGCCGGTGCGCTCGGCGACTTTCATACTGGTGATATCCACACAAAACTCACACAGGCACATTTGCGCAATGCGCGCGCTGACAAGCGATCGTACTACCGGATCGAGCGGTGAGCGTTTGCGCTCCAGCCAGCCAACAAACATCGACACCAGATAAAAGATAAACGGGATCCGCCCCCACCAGCGAATGGGGCTTAGCACCTCGCCGTAATGGCGACGATGCAGCCACGCCTGTGGACGTAAAATTAAAGGAATTTTGCTAAGCGGCGGTAAACCCATCAGGCATTCCTCTTCTGGCGTTCAAGCCATATTTTCTTCGCCATAAAAATCACCACGGTCAGGGTAAACAGAATAAACAGTCCGGTGACAAACCAGAAAGTACCGCCTGTTAACATGCTGCCCGCCCAGGAATAAACAATAGTTGCCGGTAACTGACCAAGCCCGGTGGCGATAAAAAACGAGCGAAAACGTATTGAAGTCAAACCGGCAGCATAGCTGATTGGATCGAAAGGGACAAAAGGCAATAACCGACAGACCAGAATGGTGTGTTTGCCGTAGCGAGTGAAAAAGCCGTCCATACTGTCAAGCACGGTTTTGCCGGTTAATTTTTCCACCACTTCGCGGCCCATCACTCTGGCGATAAAAAAGCACAGCGCCGCGCCGGCCATCGAACTGGTCCACGACAGCAAGCCGCCCCAGAACGCGCCAAACAGCGACGCATTGGCAAAGGTGATCAAAAACGCAGGTAGCGGTGCAGCAATGGCCTGCAAAATCATCAACAAGAACGAGACAACTGCCGCCAGTGCGCCGTAAGACTGAATAAAGCGTTCTATACCCTGTTGGTCCACGGCGGCAAACGCCGCAACGCTGCGATTGATAAACTCATGGACGCCGGGAAGCAGCGCCCATGCCAGCAGCATAGCGAACAACAGGATGATGAGGGTTATACGGTAGTACCAGATTTTTCGCGATTGCATCATCATCATCCTTTATCCTGGCTTTATTCGGCGATTTTAAAGGTAACCGTTGCCAGCGTGTTATCCGCCGGGAGAACTGAGGCATTGCCTTTGAATTTAACTTCACCACGTTTTTCAACCGCACCATAAGTGTATGTTGCATTGCTGACGATGCCGACCGGGCAGCTATCCAGACACACTAGGCAACCCGTTTTCTTCTCTTCTGCTGCCGTTAAATTACCGCCAAAGCGCATGTCCAGTTTCTTGCCATTACTGTCAACAATCACTTCATCGAAGGAATACGCTTTTGCCGCCCCTTGCCAGTTGACCGAAATATCCAGTTTGCTGCCTGTGACATGAGTCGTTTCTTTATTATCCATCGTCATGTTTTCGCCCGGCGTACCACCTGCCTCTTTCAGGGCTTCATAAAATGCTTTCGGGGTCGCATAACCCATAAACAGCGATTTATGTCCGTTGGAGCCATCTTTAAACACAATACCGTGACGAGTGTCGTCGGTGAGGAAACGACCATTAATTTGCACCAGCATGGTTACCGTATGGTTATTGGCATCGACACGCAGCGGTTGGCTGTTCGAAAGTCCGTCGTATTCCACTTTTGCCGCCGCATTCTCTTGTTGATCGCAGCCGCTAAGCCCAGCAACAGCCAGTAAACAGAGTGCAGCCAGTCCTTTTTTCCATGACACTGAATAATGTTGCAACATCGTTCTATCCTTCATTTTTTGGGTGAGTAAGTGGGCTGCGGCGCGAAGCAGACAGATCCACATGTTTGTGTCGGGCGTAGAGTTTTGCGAGCTGGACGAGAATAAACAGCGCCAGGCCCGCCAGACAGAGTTGTAAAATAAAGCGCAGCGTAATGCCTTCATTGGCGAGATCGCTTGCCATCACGGTATAAATAACAATACCGGGTAGGGTCGTGAGTGCCGAAATAAGGGTATAAGGCCAGAAGGCGATTGTGGTTAATCCGTAAGCGTAATTTTGAATATTGTAAGGAAACAACGGGATTAAGCGGGTCAGAATAAGAAAATCAATACCGTTACGCGCAATGCCTTTTTCAATGGCCTGGAAGGTATTGCTATGGCCAACGTATTTCAGCAGTAAATCACGTCCCAGCCAGCGCGCCAGCAGGAATGAGCACGAGGAGGCCAGCGTGGCGGCAATTAATGAGAGTAGTGTCCCTAAGAGCGGGCCAAAAACTATTCCTCCCGCGATCACCAGTATGCTTCCTGGTAACAGCAAGAGGGTGGCAATGATGAATAACAGAATATAGAGGCTATAGCCGAAAAATCCGCTCTGGCGGATGAGTGTCTGTAAGTGGGGTAAATCGGTGAGCAGATCGAATAAACCGAAAGCGTGGATAGCGTAAATGACCAGCGCAAAAATAAGACAGGCAAAAAGAAATTTACGCTCAGCGTTCATCGTGGAGTTTCCTATATCAAACTTGATAATAGAGAAGTGGTCAGACAACTAAAAACGCAGAGACGGTATAACAAAGGACGGCAGGCAACAAATCATTACTGACAGTTTGTTGATTTTTCTCAAGGTTAATTCTCCTGACCCAGTTTGAGCCAGGAGAGCTGCTAAATTAGCGGCGGAAGGTCGCCCAGACGGGGGCGTGATCGGACGGTTTTTCCATGCTGCGGATTTCATAGTCGATGCCGGTTTCTACGCAACATTCTGCCAGCGGTTGGCTGGCGAGCAGCAGGTCGATGCGCAGACCACGGTTATCGTCAAAACCTTTTGAGCGGTAATCAAACCATGAGAAACGATCTGCTGTTTGCGGATTCGCATGGCGGAAGGTATCGACCAACCCCCAGCTCATCAGCCTGTCCATCCATTCGCGCTCTTCCGGCAGGAAAGAGCATTTACCGGTACGCAGCCAGCGCTTACGGTTTTCTTCGCCAATGCCGATATCCAGATCTGTAGGGCTGATATTCATATCGCCCATAATCAGTACCGGATTATCACGTTTGAGTTCGGTTTCCAGGTAGTTTTGCAGATTCTGATAAAACTGCGCTTTTGCCGGGAATTTTATCGGATGGTCGCGGCTTTCACCCTGCGGGAAGTAACCATTGATCACGGTGACATTACCCAGCAGTGAGGGGATTTCCGCCATAATAATCCGCCGCTGCGCCTCTTCGTCGTCACCGGGAAAGCCGCGACGCACGGCAATCGGCGTCTCTTTGGTCAGCAGCGCCACGCCATAATGGCCTTTCTGCCCGTGATAAAACACGTTGTAGCCGAGCTTTGCCACCTCTTCGAGCGGAAACATATCGTCATGAACTTTTGTCTCCTGCAGGCCAATCACATCCGGTTGGTGCTTTTCGACGATGGCTTCAAGCTGGTGAGGTCTGGCGCGCAGGCCGTTGATATTAAAAGAGACAAATTTCATAGTCGCTGCCATTTATTCAGATAAAGAGTGCGTGGATGGTAGCAGAATTTCGCGTTGCTTACCGCCTGTTGTTAAGTGATTTGATCGATGGTTGTTAATGATGTCAACGATGGCGCAAAAAATGCCCGCTTTTGGTGCGCGCTGCGTCAGAATGGCGCAGTAATTTCCAGTAAATTTCGTCAATGATCACAATTCCAGAATTATATTTTACTTCTGCATAACATTGCGTTTTTTATTCTTTTTATTCACCCACATCGCAAACGTATTCACTTTATATGCACTTTAAATGCATATGGTTTGGTTATAACTCCTTGATTTCCAGTTAGCCTCCGCCGTTTATGCACTTTTATCACTGGCTGGCACGAACCCTGCAATCTACATTTACAGCGCAAACATTACTTATTATTAACATATAAATAACGAATTATTTACTGTAGAGGTCGCTATGTCTCAGCCAATTACGCGTGAAAACTTTGATGAATGGATGATACCTGTTTACGCTCCGGCACCCTTTATACCGGTACGTGGCGAAGGTTCGCGCTTGTGGGATCAGCAGGGGAAAGAGTATATCGACTTCGCGGGTGGCATTGCGGTGAACGCGCTGGGCCATGCGCATCCGGAACTGCGTGAAGCGCTGAACGAACAGGCGAGTAAGTTCTGGCATACCGGCAACGGTTACACCAACGAGCCGGTACTGCGACTGGCGAAAAAATTGATCGACGCCACGTTTGCCGATCGCGTCTTCTTTTGTAACTCCGGTGCGGAAGCCAACGAAGCGGCGCTAAAACTGGCGCGTAAATTCGCTCACGACCGCTACGGCAGCCATAAGAGCGGCATCGTGGCGTTCAAAAATGCGTTTCATGGTCGCACGCTGTTTACTGTCAGTGCGGGTGGGCAGCCAGCCTATTCACAGGATTTTGCGCCACTGCCGGCGGATATTCGTCATGCTGCATATAACGATATTAACTCTGCCAGCGCGCTGATTGACGACTCTACCTGTGCGGTGATTGTCGAACCCATCCAGGGGGAAGGCGGTGTGGTGCCAGCCAGCAACGCGTTTTTACAAGGTCTGCGTGAATTGTGTAACCGCCACAATGCGCTGTTGATTTTTGATGAAGTACAAACCGGCGTCGGGCGCACCGGGGAACTGTATGCCTATATGCACTACGGCGTGACGCCTGATCTGTTAACTACCGCCAAAGCGCTGGGCGGCGGTTTCCCGGTCGGTGCGTTGTTGGCAACCGAAGAGTGCGCCCGCGTGATGACCGTTGGCACTCATGGCACCACCTATGGCGGTAATCCGCTGGCCTCGGCGGTGGCAGGCAAAGTGCTGGAGCTCATCAACACACCAGAGATGCTTAATGGCGTTAAACAGCGTCACGACTGGTTTGTTGAGCGTCTTAATACCCTTAATCACCGCTACGGTTTGTTCAGCGAAATTCGCGGCTTAGGTTTGTTGATTGGCTGTGTGCTGAATGCCGATTACGCCGGGCAAGCGAAACAGATCTCTCAGGAAGCGGCGAAAGCAGGCGTGATGGTACTGATTGCAGGTGGCAACGTGGTGCGTTTTGCGCCTGCGCTCAATGTCAGCGAAGAAGAGGTGACGACCGGACTGGATCGCTTTGCAGCTGCTTGCGAACACTTTGTTAGCCGAGGTTCATCATGATGGTCATCCGTCCCGTTGAGCGATCAGATGTCTCGGCGCTGATGCAGCTTGCCAGCAAAACGGGCGGCGGCCTGACGTCGCTTCCCGCCAATGAAGCCACGCTTTCGGCGCGTATCGAAAGGGCAATCAAAACCTGGCAAGGCGAACTGCCCAAAAGTGAGCAGGGCTATGTGTTCGTGCTGGAAGATAGCGAGACAGGCACCGTGGCGGGGATTTGTGCCATTGAGGTGGCGGTTGGGCTGAACGATCCCTGGTACAACTATCGCGTCGGCACGTTGGTTCACGCCTCAAAAGAGCTGAATGTCTATAACGCATTGCCGACGCTGTTTCTCAGTAACGATCACACCGGCAGCAGCGAGCTGTGCACGCTGTTTCTCGACCCGGACTGGCGCAAAGAGGGCAACGGCTATTTGCTGTCGAAATCGCGCTTTATGTTTATGGCGGCTTTTCGCGACAAGTTTAATGACAAAGTGGTTGCTGAAATGCGCGGGGTGATTGACGAACACGGCTATTCACCGTTCTGGCAAAGCCTCGGTAAACGCTTCTTTTCGATGGATTTTAGCCGCGCCGATTTTCTCTGCGGCACCGGGCAAAAGGCATTTATTGCAGAACTGATGCCGAAACATCCGATCTATACCCACTTTTTATCCCAGGAAGCCCAGGACGTCATCGGTCAGGTACATCCGCAAACCGCGCCTGCCCGCGCGGTGCTGGAGAAAGAAGGTTTTCGTTACCGCAACTATATCGACATCTTCGACGGCGGGCCAACGCTTGAGTGTGACATCGACCGCGTGCGCGCCATCCGTAAAAGTCGGCTGGTGGAAGTGGCAGAAGGGCAGCCTGCGCAGGGCGATTTTCCGGCCTGCCTGGTCGCCAATGAAAATTATCACCATTTCCGCGTGGTGCTGGTGCGTACCGATCCGGCAACCGAGCGTTTGATTTTAACCGCCGCACAACTGGATGCCCTCAAATGCCACGCAGGGGATCGCGTTCGTCTGGTGCGCCTGTGCGCAGAGGAGAAAACAGCATGACTTTATGGATTAACGGTGACTGGATAACGGGCCAGGGCGCATCGCGTGTGAAGCGTAATCCGGTATCGGGCGAGGTGTTATGGCAAGGCAATGATGCCGGTGCCGCTCAGGTCGAACAGGCTTGTCGGGCAGCCCGTGCGGCGTTTCCGCGCTGGGCGCGGCTCTCATTGGCTGAACGTCAGGTCGTTGTCGAACGCTTTGCCGGATTGCTGGAAAGCAATAAAGCCGAATTAACCGCGATTATTGCCAGAGAAACGGGTAAGCCGCGCTGGGAAGCGGCAACCGAAGTGACGGCGATGATCAATAAAATCGCGATATCAATTAAGGCGTATCACGTTCGTACCGGCGAGCAGCGTAGTGAAATGCCGGACGGTGCGGCGAGCCTGCGACATCGCCCGCACGGCGTGCTGGCGGTGTTTGGGCCGTATAATTTCCCTGGTCATTTGCCGAACGGACATATCGTTCCGGCATTGCTGGCAGGTAACACCATTATCTTTAAACCCAGCGAACTGACACCGTGGAGTGGCGAAGCGGTAATGCGTTTATGGCAGCAGGCTGGCTTGCCGCCGGGCGTACTGAACCTGGTGCAGGGCGGGCGTGAAACGGGTCAGGCGCTGAGTGCGCTGGAGGATCTCGACGGTTTGCTGTTTACCGGTAGCGCCAATACCGGCTACCAGCTGCATCGCCAGCTCTCCGGTCAGCCGGAGAAAATTCTCGCCCTTGAGATGGGCGGTAATAATCCGCTAATTATCGATGAGGTGGCGGATATCGACGCGGCTGTCCATCTGACCATTCAGTCGGCGTTTGTCACAGCCGGGCAACGCTGCACCTGCGCCCGCCGTTTATTGCTCAAAAGCGGAGCGCAGGGCGATGCGTTTCTTGCTCGTCTGGTTGCCGTCAGCCAGCGATTAACGCCGGGCAACTGGGATGACGAACCGCAGCCGTTTATTGGCGGGCTGATTTCTGAACAGGCCGCACAGCAGGTGGTTACTGCCTGGCAGCAACTGGAAGCGATGGGCGGACGAACCCTGCTTGCGCCGCGCTTATTACAATCAGAGACATCGTTGCTGACGCCGGGGATCATTGAAATGACAGGCGTTGCTGGCGTACCAGATGAAGAGGTGTTCGGGCCGCTTTTGCGCGTCTGGCGTTATGATTCTTTCGAGGAAGCGATTCTAATGGCGAATAACACTCGCTTCGGACTCTCTTGCGGTCTGGTTTCCCCCGAGCGGGAAAAATTCGATCAACTGTTGCTGGAGGCGCGGGCGGGGATTGTTAACTGGAACAAACCGCTTACTGGTGCTGCCAGTACCGCGCCATTCGGCGGCATTGGTGCATCCGGTAACCATCGCCCCAGCGCCTGGTATGCCGCAGATTACTGCGCATGGCCTATGGCGAGCCTGGAGTCGGACTCGTTAATTTTGCCCGCAACGCTTAACCCCGGGCTGGATTTTTCCGATGAGGTGGTGCGATGAACGCCTGGGAAGTTAATTTCGACGGGCTGGTAGGGCTGACGCATCATTACGCTGGCCTGTCGTTTGGTAATGAAGCCTCTACCCGTCACCGTTTTCAGGTGTCTAACCCGCGACAGGCGGCAAAACAGGGCTTACTGAAAATGAAAACCCTTGCCGATGCGGGATTCCCCCAGGCGGTGATCCCGCCGCACGAGCGTCCGTTTATTCCGGTGCTGCGTCAGTTGGGATTCAGTGGTAGCGATGAGCAGGTACTGGAAAAGGTCGCACGCCAGGCACCGCACTGGCTTTCCAGCGTCAGTTCCGCTTCGCCAATGTGGGTAGCCAATGCGGCAACGATCGCGCCATCTGCCGATACGCTGGATGGCAAAGTGCATTTCACGGTTGCCAACCTGAACAATAAATTTCACCGTTCGCTGGAAGCGCTCGTCACTGAATCGCTGTTAAAAGCGATTTTTAACGACGAAGAGAAATTTAGCGTCCATTCGGCGTTGCCACAGGTAGCGTTGCTCGGTGATGAGGGGGCGGCAAACCACAATCGTCTCGGCGGTCATTACGGTGAACCGGGTATGCAACTTTTTGTCTACGGGCGAGAAGAAGGCAATGATACCCGGCCTTCCCGTTATCCGGCGCGACAGACTCGCGAAGCCAGCGAGGCGGTGGCAAGGCTGAATCAGGTGAATCCCCAACAGGTGATTTTCGCCCAGCAAAACCCGGACGTTATCGACCAGGGCGTTTTTCATAATGACGTGATTGCCGTGAGTAACCGCCAGGTGCTGTTTTGCCACCAACAGGCGTTCGCTCGCCAGTCACAGTTACTGGCAAACCTGCGTGCGCGGGTCAATGGTTTTATGGCGATAGAAGTTCCGGCAACTCAGGTTTCCGTGTCTGATACGGTGTCTACCTATCTGTTTAACAGCCAACTGCTGAGCCGCGATGATGGTTCCATGATGTTGGTGCTGCCTCAGGAGTGTCGGGAACACGCCGGAGTATGGGGTTATCTCAATGAACTCCTTGCCGCTGACAACCCGATTAGCGAACTAAAAGTCTTTGATTTACGTGAAAGCATGGCGAATGGCGGCGGCCCGGCGTGCCTGCGGTTGCGGGTGGTATTGACAGAAGAAGAACGCCGGGCGGTGAATCCGGCGGTGATGATGAACGATACGCTGTTTAATGCGCTCAATGACTGGGTGGATCGTTACTACCGCGATCGCCTTACTGCTGCCGATCTGGCCGACCCGCAATTGCTGCGCGAAGGGCGGGAAGCACTGGATGTATTGAGCCAATTACTGAATCTCGGTTCGGTTTATCCGTTCCAGCGCGAGGGAGGGGGCAATGGATAATTTTCTTGCTCTGAC
Source organism: Escherichia sp. AM3 (assembly GCF_032029835.1). Lineage (NCBI taxonomy): Bacteria > Pseudomonadati > Pseudomonadota > Gammaproteobacteria > Enterobacterales > Enterobacteriaceae > Escherichia > Escherichia sp. AM3. Next base: position 26,384 of record NZ_JAVUPQ010000039.1, read on the forward strand.
CTTAACGGGTAAAAAACCGGTTATCACCGAGCGAGAAATCAACGGCGTTCGCTGGCGCTGGCTGGGCGATGGTGTGCTGGAACTGACGCCATTAACGCCACCGCAAGGCGCACTGGTGATTTCAGCGGGAATACACGGTAATGAGACGGCACCTGTGGAGATGCTGGACGCGTTGCTTGGCGCGATATCTCACGGCGAGATCCCGTTACGTTGGCGGTTGCTGGTGATCCTCGGGAATCCTCCTGCGCTGAAGCAAGGGAAACGTTATTGCCATAGCGATATGAATCGAATGTTTGGCGGTCGTTGGCAGCTATTTGCTGAAAGCGGAGAAACCTGTCGGGCGCGCGAACTGGAACAGTGCCTGGAAGATTTTTATGACCAGGGCAAAGAATCTGTGCGCTGGCACCTTGATCTACATACCGCAATTCGTGGCTCCTTGCATCCGCAGTTCGGTGTATTACCGCAACGCGACATTCCCTGGGACGAGAAATTTCTGACGTGGCTGGGTGCGGCGGGGCTGGAGGCGCTGGTGTTCCATCAGGAACCTGGTGGTACGTTTACCCATTTCAGCGCCAGACATTTTGGCGCGCTGGCCTGTACGCTGGAACTTGGCAAAGCGTTGCCCTTTGGGCAAAACGATCTTCGCCAGTTTGCAGTAACTGCCAGCGCAATTGCTGCGCTGCTATCTAGTGAGAGTGTCGGTATCGTGAGAACACCGCCGCTCCGTTATCGGGTGGTTTCGCAAATTACTCGCCACTCGCCGTCCTTCGAAATGCATATGGCAAGTGACACGCTGAATTTTATGCCGTTTGAGAAAGGAACATTGCTGGCGCAGGACGGAGAGGAACGTTTTACCGTAACCCATGATGTAGAGTATGTGTTATTCCCTAATCCGTTGGTAGCGTTGGGATTACGCGCGGGATTAATGCTCGAAAAAATAAGCTAATACTTACCCGCAGAAATCATTCTGCGGGTATTAAGTTGCTTTCTTATAAATTAATACAGATTAATCCTGGTTATTTGCTTTATTTATCACCAGTCATCCGGTATAGTTCTTCATAATCTCTGCAAAATCATCGTGTTGTAATATTCTCTCATCACTCTCCATCAAATTTTCTTTTTTTCTCCATAATTGGCGCAAAAGTGTTTTTTACACTTTCATTGTTTTACCGTTGCTCTGATTAATTGACGCTAAAGTCAGTAAAGTTAATCTCGTCAACACGGCACGCTACTTAAGAAAGCCGTAATAAATAACTGAAAGGAAGGATATAGAATATGCGTAAATTAACTGCACTGTTTGTTGCCTCTACCCTGGCTCTTGGCGCGGCTAACCTGGCCCATGCCGCAGACACCACTACCGCAGCACCGGCTGACGCGAAGCCGATGATGCACCACAAAGGCAAGTTCGGTCCGCATCAGGACATGATGTTTAAAGACCTGAACCTGACCGACGCGCAGAAACAGCAGATCCGCGAAATCATGAAAGGCCAGCGTGACCAGATGAAACGTCCGCCGCTGGAAGAACGCCGCGCAATGCATGACATCATTGCCAGCGATACCTTCGATAAAGTAAAAGCTGAAGCGCAGATCGCAAAAATGGAAGAACAGCGCAAAGCTAACATGCTGGCGCACATGGAAACCCAGAACAAAATTTACAACATCCTGACGCCGGAACAGAAAAAGCAATTTAATGCTAATTTTGAGAAGCGTCTGACAGAACGTCCAGCGGCAAAAGGTAAAATGCCTGCAACTGCTGAATAATCTTTCAGCCAAAAAACTTAAGACCGCCGGTCTTGTCCACTACCTTGCAGTAATGCGGTGGACAGGATCGGCGGTTTTCTTTTCTCTTCTCAAACAGTTGTAAAAAAAGCCTGATCACCACTAACGTAAATCACCCGAGTTGCCGATAACCATCCACGGTTACCTGAACGATAACAATGAAAAGAACGGGCCGGGAGCGAGTATGGAATACTTTGATATGCGTAAAATGTCGGTGAATCTGTGGCGAAATGCTGCCGGTGAAACGCGCGAAATTTGCACGTTCCCACCGGCAAAACGTGATTTTTACTGGCGTGCCAGCATTGCATCCATCGCGGCGAATGGGGAGTTTTCTTTGTTTCCCGGCATGGAAAGGATAGTGACGTTGCTGGAAGGCGGCGAGATGCTCCTTGAAAGCGCAGACCGCTTTAACCATACCTTAAAACCGTTCCAGCCTTTTGCCTTTGCAGCGGACCAGGTGGTAAAAGCGAAACTGACGGCAGGGCAGATGTCGATGGATTTCAACATCATGACACGCCTGGATGTCTGTAAGGCGAAAGTCAGAATTGCCGAACGTACGTTTACTACCTTTGGCTCACGCGGCGGGGTGGTGTTTGTGATTAACGGGGCGTGGCAACTGGGCGATAAATTGCTCACTACCGACCAGGGCGCGTGCTGGTTCGATGGCAGGCACACCCTGCGGCTTTTACAACCGCAAGGTAAACTGTTGTTCAGTGAAATCAACTGGCTCGCTGGTCATTCGCCGGATCAAGTTCAGTAATTTCATAGTTACCGGAAAGCAGCGGCTTACAAAGAATTTTATAACCGTCGTGATCAAACCCGGCGGGTGTCCGAATTAACGTTGTCGCTTCTTCCAGCGAATTAACCGCCCCCAGCCACAGCCAGTTTTGAATAATATGATATTGAGTCATTTCCGGGTGCTGTTCTTTCAGCGCCACCGCCCCTTGCCAAGGCCAACACACCACCCGCAAACGCTCCAGAGACTGGCGCAAGCGTAGCGCATGTTCCTCATGGCTCTCTTTACCGCAGCATGCTCCGGCGCAACGTTTTAGCGCTGAACGAAAACATGCACGACCGCGACTTAACGGTTCCAGTCCCAGCAGGCCATAACAAAGTTTTTGTTCATCAGCGATGGTCTGCAATGCTTGCAAAGCTGCGCGCCTATTGGCAAACAGGCCAAACAGGTTGGGGGCTCGTGAAAAATCCACCTCTTTGGCATACACCACATCGACGCGCTGTTCATTTAATTGCAGGGCACAGAGCTGGCGATTGCGGCGCAACCGTTTATTAAACAGCGGCTGTTGTTCTTTGATTAATCGCGCTTCAAGGAGCAGAGCGCCGATTTCACCGGCGGTACATATCCAGCTGATCCGTCGGGATTGCCGTAGCATGGCGGCTTCATCCGGGGTACGTAAATGAGAAAGGACGCGGCTGCGGATGTTAACGCTTTTGCCGATATAGAGCGGCATGGTGTCACTTTCACCATGAAACAGATACACCCCTGGTCGGGTGGGTAAGTCATTAAGGAATGAACGTAAATGTTCGGGATATTCATAAATTGCCGCAGCTTCAAATTCGAGCCGCGGAGAAGTTAAACGCCGTACCACTGTTGACTCCGAATGCTGGTTATCTATCCAGTGTAACAGGCGGGAAGCGATTAAAAAAGAGGCGGGTCGATGACAAAGGTTACACCGTCTGACGTGCTACGCCTGTCAGGCCTATTCGACTCCTGCAATGTATTGAATTTGCATAGTTTTATAGGTCGAATAAGGCGTTCACGCCGCATCCGGCGTGAACAAATTACTCTTTTTCGCACAATCCAATATGTGCAAATTATTACTTTTTCCAGAAATCATCGAAAACGGTAATTGGCGGACGGCGTTTATGTTCGGTTTTCAGATACCAGTTCTCTATTGTTCTGGCGACCTGTTGAGGTACGTTTTTCCCTTCCAGATAGTCGTCGATATTGTCATAGGTCACGCCGAGTGCCACTTCATCTGGCAGAGAAGGGCGATCATCTTCCAGATCGGCCGTTGGCGCTTTCTTATAAAGGTGTTCCGGGCAAGCTAATGCCGCCAGTAACTGTTTACCCTGACGTTTGTTGAGACGATACAGCGGATTAATGTCCGTACCGCCGTCACCATATTTAGTGAAGAATCCGGTAATGGCTTCTGCTGCATGATCGGTGCCCACCACGACACCGCTGGTCATACCCGCAATGCTATATTGTGCTTTCATCCGCTCACGCGCTTTTTCATTGCCACGGACAAAATCGCTCAGTTCAATGCCTGCTTCCCGCAATGCCTGTTCGCTGGCCAATACCGCGCCCTTGATATTAACGGTTAATACGCGATCCGGTTGAATAAAGGCAATGGCATCCTGGCAATCTTGTTCGTCGGCCTGAACACCATAGGGCAGGCGTACGGCAATAAATTGCAGTGATTCGTTGCCGGTTTCCAGGCGCAGCTCATTAATCGCCATCTGGCACAGCTTTCCGGCAAGCGTGGAGTCCTGACCGCCGCTGATCCCGAGCACCAGTGATTTAATGAACGGATAAGTTTGCAGGTAGCTTTTCAGAAAATCGACACTACGACGAATTTCCTCTTCAGCATTAATCTGCGGTTTTGCGCCCAGCGCCTTTATTATTTGTTGTTGCAATGTCATTGAACCCCTCCAGACAGAAAAGACAAAACTTCCTTAAAGCTAACCCGTTGCTACTGAAACGACAAGCGACAGCGGGCTGAATGGTGGTTAAAACGTCATACAGGAATCCTCTGAAAGCGGAGCCGTTTCGTTCACGGGCTTGAAAAAGCGCCCAATGTATTCCAGGCTTATCTAACACGCTGATAAACAAGAGGACGGAATATGAACAAGAATATGGCAGGAATTCTGAGTGCAGCGGCGGTATTAACCATGCTGGCGGGTTGTACGGCTTATGATCGTACCAAAGACCAGTTTGTACAGCCTGTGGTGAAAGACGTCAAAAAAGGCATGAGCCGGGCGCAGGTTGCACAAATTGCGGGTAAACCTTCGTCTGAAGTGAGCATGATCCATGCTCGCGGTACTTGCCAGACCTACATCCTGGGTCAACGTGATGGTAAAGCAGAAACCTACTTTGTCGCGTTAGATGATACCGGACATGTCATCAACTCCGGTTATCAGACCTGTGCTGAATACGACACTGATCCACAGGCTGCGAAGTAATCAATTCGTCTGAAAGCTTGAGTAACAACGGAAACCGGCCATTGCGCCGGTTTTTTTTGGCCTGAGTTCTTAATTATCTTCGCGAATTATTTGCCCGAAATGTGAAGAGGGTCATAACCACAGGTCAAGGAGAAACAATTTATAAGGTCAAAGAAATACTATTGCTCAGGTCTATACCGTATACTCCTTTCAGCCACAAAAAAAGTCATGTTGGTTTCGCAAGTTACCCAGAGCATGGAAGCAGGTTAAGGCTTGCGGAGTGTCTGGCTGACAGATAATCGTCGATGAGGGCAGTTTTATGGAAAAGAAACACATTTATCTGTTTTGTTCTGCGGGCATGTCTACCTCTTTACTGGTATCAAAAATGCGCGCACAGGCAGAAAAATATGAAGTTCCGGTCATTATTGAAGCATTTCCGGAAACACTGGCTGGTGAAAAAGGTCAGAATGCCGATGTCGTGTTATTAGGGCCGCAGATTGCTTATATGTTGCCCGAAATCCAGCGTTTGTTACCCAACAAACCGGTTGAAGTAATTGACTCGCTGCTTTATGGCAAAGTCGATGGTTTAGGCGTGCTTAAGGCTGCGGTTGCAGCGATTAAAAAAGCCGCAGCAAATTAATTTATTTTAAATTTTCCCGTCAAAGAGTTATTTCATAAATCAATGCCGCAATATTTAAATTGCGGTTTTTAAGGGTATTTTTCTATGAGTAATGTTATTGCATCGCTTGAAAAGGTACTCCTCCCTTTTGCAGTTAAAATAGGAAAGCAGCCACACGTTAATGCAATCAAAAATGGCTTTATTCGCTTAATGCCGTTAACCCTTGCGGGGGCCATGTTTGTATTAATTAACAACGTTTTTCTAAGCTTTGGGGAGGGGTCGTTTTTTTATTCCTTAGGTATTCGCCTCGACGCCTCAACCATTGAAACACTTAATGGTCTGAAAGGTATTGGCGGCAACGTATATAACGGAACATTAGGAATAATGTCTTTAATGGCACCGTTCTTTATTGGCATGGCGCTGGCAGAAGAGCGTAAAGTCGATGCGCTGGCGGCTGGGTTGTTATCCGTTGCAGCATTTATGACCGTCACCCCATATAGTGTCGGTGAGGCCTATGCGGTTGGTGCAAACTGGTTAGGTGGGGCGAATATCATCTCCGGGATTATTATTGGCCTGGTGGTGGCAGAAATGTTTACCTTTATTGTCCGCCGCAATTGGGTCATTAAACTGCCCGACAGCGTACCTGCTTCAGTATCGCGTTCCTTCTCGGCATTAATTCCCGGCTTTATTATTCTTTCCGTGATGGGGATTATTGCCTGGGCGTTGAATACCTGGGGCACCAACTTCCATCAGATCATTATGGATACCATCTCAACCCCACTGGCATCGTTGGGTAGCGTGGTGGGCTGGGCCTATGTGATCTTTGTTCCACTGCTCTGGTTCTTCGGTATTCATGGCGCGCTGGCGCTGACCGCACTGGACAACGGCATTATGACGCCGTGGGCACTGGAAAATATCGCGACCTATCAGCAATATGGTTCCGTCGAAGCGGCGCTGGCAGCCGGTAAGACCTTCCATATCTGGGCCAAGCCGATGCTGGACTCCTTTATTTTCCTTGGGGGCAGTGGTGCGACTTTAGGCCTGATCCTGGCTATCTTTATCGCCTCTCGCCGTGCTGATTATCGTCAGGTGGCAAAACTGGCGCTGCCGTCCGGCATCTTCCAGATTAACGAACCGATTCTGTTTGGTCTGCCAATTATCATGAACCCGGTGATGTTTATCCCGTTTGTACTGGTACAACCGATTCTGGCGGCAATCACCCTCGCAGCGTACTACATGGGCATTATTCCTCCGGTGACCAATATTGCACCGTGGACCATGCCAACCGGTCTGGGAGCCTTCTTTAACACCAACGGTAGCGTCGCCGCATTGCTGGTCGCACTCTTCAACCTTGGCATCGCAACGTTAATTTATCTGCCCTTTGTTGTGGTGGCTAACAAAGCACAAAATGCGATTGATAAAGAAGAGAGCGAAGAAGATATCGCTAACGCCCTGAAATTTTAATCGATGCCGGTACGGGTAATCGTGCCGGTAAGAAAAGAGAGGAACGATGTATGATGGATCTCGATAACATTCCCGATACGCAAACGGAAGCTGAAGAGCTGGAAGAAGTGGTGATGGGGCTGATCATCAACTCCGGACAAGCGCGCAGCCTGGCGTATGCGGCACTGAAACAGGCGAAGCAGGGCGATTTTGCCGCAGCAAAAGCCATGATGGATCAGTCACGGATGGCATTGAATGAAGCGCATCTGGTACAGACGAAACTGATTGAAGGCGATGCGGGCGAAGGTAAGATGAAAGTGAGTCTGGTGCTGGTCCACGCTCAGGATCATTTAATGACGTCCATGCTTGCGCGTGAACTGATTACTGAATTAATTGAGCTTCATGAAAAACTGAAGGCATAAGGAGTCGATGATGCAGCCAGTGATTAACGCGCCGGAAATTGCCACTGCCCGAGAACAGCAGTTGTTTAATGGCAAAAACTTCCATGTGTTTATCTATAACAAAACTGAGAGTATCAGCGGACTGCATCAGCACGACTATTATGAATTTACTCTGGTATTAACCGGGCGTTATTTCCAGGAGATTAACGGTAAGCGCGTGTTACTGGAACGGGGCGATTTTGTTTTTATTCCGTTAGGTTCGCACCATCAAAGTTTTTATGAGTTTGGTGCCACGCGCATATTGAACGTTGGGATCAGTAAACGCTTTTTTGAGCAGCATTACCTGCCATTGTTGCCTTATTGCTTTGTCGCTTCGCAGGTATACCGGACCAATAACGCTTTTCTCACCTATGTGGAAACAGTGATTTCTTCATTGAATTTCCGCGAAACAGGGCTGGAAGAGTTTGTTGAGATGGTTACTTTTTATGTCATTAACCGTTTACGTCATTACCGCGAAGAACAGGTGATTGATGATGTACCGCAGTGGCTGAAAAGTACGGTAGAAAAGATGCATGATAAAGAGCAGTTTAGTGAATCGGCGCTGGAGAATATGGTGACGTTGTCAGCCAAATCACAGGAATATTTGACGCGAGCGACTCAACGATATTATGGCAAAACGCCAATGCAGATTATTAATGAAATCCGTATTAATTTTGCCAAAAAACAACTGGAAATGACCAACTATTCAGTGACGGATATTGCGTTTGAGGCCGGTTATAGTAGCCCGAGTTTGTTTATTAAAACGTTTAAGAAATTAACGTCCTTTACGCCTAAGAGCTATCGTAAGAAATTGACTGAATTTAATCAGTAAGTCGTTATACCTGACAATTCACATATCTGTCCTGTTGCTGGATTATTTATGTCCGGGGGGGCAGATATGCCAGATATCAGTATTCTGTACTGAAGGGAGAAATTATGAGCCAGAAATTAAAAGTCGTCACTATTGGTGGCGGGAGCAGCTATACCCCGGAGTTACTGGAAGGATTTATTAAGCGTTATCACGAATTGCCGGTCAGCGAATTATGGCTGGTGGATGTCGAAGGTGGTAAAGCGAAACTGGATATTATTTTCGATCTCTGCCAACGGATGATTGATAACGCTGGCGTCCCGATGAAGCTTTATAAAACGCTGGATCGCCGCGAAGCATTGAAAGATGCTGATTTCGTTACTACCCAACTGCGCGTTGGCCAATTACCGGCGCGTGAACTGGATGAACGTATTCCATTAAGTCATGGTTATCTTGGTCAGGAAACCAACGGCGCGGGCGGTTTGTTTAAAGGTCTGCGTACCATTCCGGTGATTTTTGACATCGTAAAAGATGTCGAAGAACTTTGTCCGAATGCATGGGTGATTAACTTCACTAACCCGGCGGGAATGGTCACTGAAGCCGTTTATCGTCATACCGGATTTAAACGCTTTATCGGCGTGTGTAATATTCCGATCGGCATGAAGATGTTTATTCACGATGTTCTGATGCTGAAAGACAGCGATGATTTATCTATCGATTTGTTCGGCCTCAACCATATGGTGTTCATTAAGGATGTGCTGGTAAATGGCAAGTCGCGCTTTGCCGAATTGCTTGATGGTGTGGCGTCAGGGCAGTTAAAAGCGTCCTCTGTAAAAAATATTTTCGATCTGCCATTTAGTGAGGGCTTAATTCGTTCGTTGAATCTGCTGCCATGTTCTTATCTGCTGTATTACTTCAAGCAGAAAGAGATGCTGGCTATTGAAATGGGCGAATACTACAAAGGCGGCGCACGAGCGCAGGTAGTACAGAAAGTCGAGAAACAACTTTTTGAGCTGTATAAAAACCCGGAGTTGAAAGTTAAGCCGAAAGAACTGGAACAGCGCGGTGGGGCTTATTACTCTGATGCAGCGTGCGAAGTGATCAACGCTATCTACAACGACAAGCAAGCAGAACATTACGTTAATATCCCGCATCATGGGCATATTGATAATATTCCGGCAGACTGGGCGGTAGAAATGACCTGTAAGCTGGGGCGCGATGGCGCGACGCCACATCCGCGCATTACGCATTTCGATGATAAAGTAATGGGGCTGATTCACACCATTAAAGGCTTCGAGATTGCTGCCAGTAACGCCGCACTTAGCGGAGAATTTAACGATGTGTTACTGGCGCTAAACCTTAGTCCGTTGGTGCATTCCGATCGCGATGCTGAGCTGCTGGCACGCGAGATGATTCTGGCGCACGAGAAATGGCTGCCAAACTTTGCCGACTGCATCGCAGAGCTTAAAAAAGCACATTAACCGAGGCTGATTATGGAACGCTTACTGATTGTTAATGCCGATGATTTTGGCTTAAGCAAAGGTCAGAACTACGGCATTATCGAGGCCTGTCGCAATGGGATTGTCACGTCGACGACGGCGCTGGTGAATGGGCAGGCTATTGACCATGCGGTGCAGTTGAGTCGTGATGAACCGAGTCTGGCCATAGGGATGCACTTTGTCCTTACTATGGGTAAGCCACTGACAGCTATGCCGGGGTTAACCCGCGATGGTGTGCTGGGAAAATGGATCTGGCAGTTGGCAGAAGAAGATGCTTTACCGCTGGAAGAAATTACTCAGGAGCTTGCCAGTCAGTATTTGCGTTTCATTGAGCTATTTGGACGCAAACCTACGCATCTTGATAGCCATCATCATGTGCATATGTTCCCGCAGATTTTCCCGATTGTTGCCAGGTTTGCGGCAGAGCAGGGCATTGCGTTGCGGGCGGATCGTCAGATGGCGTTTGATTTGCCGGTCAACCTGCGCACTACCCAGGGATTCAGCAGTGCATTCTACGGTGAAGAGATCAGTGAGTCGCTGTTCCTGCAAGTGCTGGATGACGCAGGCCATCGGGGTGATCGTTCGCTGGAGGTGATGTGTCATCCGGCGTTTATCGATAATACTATCCGTCAGAGTGCTTACTGTTTTCCACGCTTAACGGAGCTGGATGTGTTGACATCAGCGTCGTTGAAAGGTGCTATCGCTCAGCGTGGTTATCGGTTGGGGAGTTATCGGGATGTGTAAGTGAGGATGTTTGCCAGATGCGGCGTGAACCTTGCATCCGGCGATTAATTCCTACAAAGGCGGCGTAACTGCGCCGCTTGAGACTGCTGACAAACGCAAAACTGCCTGATGCGCTTCGCTTATCAGGCCTACGTGTTTCCTGCAATATATTGAATTTGCACAGTTTTGTAGGCCGGATAAGGCGTTCACGCCGCATCCGGCATAAACAAAGCGCACTATGTAAATCATTTGAGGCGGCGCAATTGCGCCGCCTCCCATCAGGCAGGAATTTTGTCAATCTTAGGAATGCGTGACCACACGCGGTGTGCTGCCATCAGCGTTAGCAGTTCATCCATAAAACTACCGTCAGCGCTGTCAGCTTCCACAATCCCTTCTTCACCCTGGTCAGCGACCTTGATTGTTGCTTTAAACTTGCGCGCGTCACCCGCCAGCGCAATCGGTTTAAGGTGTTTGTAGGCTTCCATCAGGTAGTAGTTGGCATCGCCGTTGTCAGCGATATCCGCGATATTGCCGCAAGGGACAATGACCGCATCGACCGTCAGCGAAGGTGCACCGGCAAAGGTAGCGGCTATAGGCAACACCGTACCGTCATCCGCAGTCACTTCACCCATTCGGGAGTAGAGCAGTTTGGCATGAACGCCTTTGGCCTTCAGCGCCTTGAGAATGGCCAGAAGGTCTGCCGATCTCACTTCATCATTAAGTAAAATCGCTACCACGCGACCTTTCACATCACCGTCAGGAATGGCGTACAAACTTAAGGATGGATCCTTTTTCAGACCGTTGACGTCCGGAGGTGGGGTGATATTCAGCTGGTCGTCAGTCAGTTCGATACCGAGATTTTTCGCCACCGCCTGGGCCAGAGTGAGATCAATATGCGCCAGCTGGTCAACAACGCGCTCACGAATATACGGACGAACGACTTTGCTTAACTCAAAACTGAAACCATCGACAATATGGCGCTGCTCAAATGGCGTCTGACTTAGCCAGAACAGACGCGGATGGGAATAATATTCGCCAAACGATGGGCTGCGCTCGCGAACTTTATTGCCTTCCACGCGCTCCTGGTATGATTCAAAACCGCCGCGTTTCGGCCCCGGCGGTGTTTCGCGCGGCCAGTTATCGTTAATCGAGTTCGGTTCGTAATTAGCCGGGTTAGTGTCGATCCCCATGCGATGCATGCCGTCACGCTGGAAATTATGGTAAGGGCAGGTCGGACGGTTAATCGGAATCTCATGGAAATTTGGCCCGCCAAGACGACTGATTTGTGTATCGGTATAGGAGAATAAACGCCCCTGCAACAGCGGATCGTTGGTGAAGTCCAGACCAGGAACAATATGACCTGGATGGAATGCTGCTTGTTCGTTTTCGGCAAAGAAGTTATCCGGGTTGCGATTGAGCACCATTTTGCCGACACGCTGAACGGGCACCAGTTCTTCCGGGATAAGTTTGGTTGGATCGAGAAGATCGAAGTCGAACTTGAATTCATCTTCTTCAGGAATCAACTGGAAGCCCAGTTCGTATTCCGGAAAATCGCCTGCTTCAATGGCTTCCCACAACTCGCGGCGGTGGAAGTCCGGGTCACGTCCGGTGAGTTTTTGTGCTTCATCCCAAACGAGTGAGGCTTTACCTGCCAGTGGTTTCCAGTGGAAACGTACAAACGTTGCCTTCCCTTCGGCATTAATCAGGCGGAAGGTGTGAATACCGAAGCCTTCCATGGTGCGGTAACTGCGGGGGATGCCGCGATCCGACATCGCCCACATCACGTTGTGCAGAGTTTCAGGTTGCAGAGAAACATAATCCCAGAAAGTATCGTGGGCACTTTGCCCTTGTGGAATTGCCCAGTGCGGTTCTGGTTTTACCGCATGAACAAAATCGGGGAATTTATGCGCATCCTGGATAAAGAAGATTGGCGTGTTATTGCCAACGAGGTCAAAAATACCCTCTTCAGTATAGAACTTGGTGGCAAAACCACGGATATCACGCACGGTATCGGCAGAGCCAGCGCCACCCTGAACGGTAGAGAACCTAACAAATACTGGGGTGATTTTGTTCGGATCTGAGAGGAAATCCGCTTTGGTGATATCGCTTAAGCTTTTATATGGCTGGAAATAACCGTGAGCTGCTGATCCGCGTGCATGAACAATACGTTCCGGGATGCGCTCATGGTCAAAGTGGGTGATTTTCTCGCGCAGAATAAAATCTTCCAGCAGCGTTGGACCACGGTTACCGGCACGCAGTGAGTTTTGATCATCGGCGATGCGCACGCCCTGATTAGTGGTCAGCGCATAATTTTCACTGCCTTTGCGTACGTCTTCCAGAGAATTAAGTTTTTCGTTACGTGTATCAGGGGCTTTCAGGCTCCCAGGGGCGGTAGGTTGTGCACCTGGCGGTGTTGGTTCAGCCGCTGGACGATGAGATCCGTCCTCAGGTGCCAGTGAGTCCATCCCCGGTTTCGCTTCGCTGGAATCGTGTAGTGGTGACTGGTGCTGATGTGGGTTCTTTTCGTTTTGTTGCGACATTGAACTCGTCTCCTTAATTTATTACTGAAAGGGCCGCTGTTTTGGTCAAAAAACTCTCTAACTATAGACCACCAGCCAGACCCCGCTTCGGAGACTATTCTGGAAACGGTGTTATGAAATACACGCAAAGCGGGACGTACAGGGGCTAAATCGGCTAAACTACAGTTTTTCTGATTTTTAATATGCGTTTAGTGAAGCCAGTAATGAAGAAACCGCTCCGCCAGCAAAACCGCCAGATTATTAGCTATGTCCCACGCACGGAACCCGCGCCGCCAGAACATGCGATAAAGATGGATTCGTTTCGTGATGTCTGGATGCTGCGTGGCAAATATGTTGCGTTTGTACTGATGGGAGAGTCATTTCTGCGCTCACCGGCGTTTACTGTGCCTGAATCCGCCCAGCGTTGGGCAAATCAGATCCGCCAGGAAGGGGAAGTGACTGAGTAAGGAGGTAATGACTCCAACTTATTGATAGTGTTTTATGTTCAGATAATGCCCGATGACTTTGTCATGCAGCTCCACCG
>NZ_JAVUPQ010000040.1:0-39575 GCF_032029835.1 Escherichia sp. AM3
GATAGAAACAGAAGCCACTGGAGCACCTCAAAAACACCATCATACACTAAATCAGTAAGTTGGCAGCATCACCGAGTAAGGATTACGTACCTCCCGGTTTTGCCGGGAGTTACATGGCCTGAAATTTTGTATTTCATTGCTACATTCATTCAAACCACCTGTAACAAAAAGCTGCCTTTGACGATCTATTGCTATAAATAAGTGATCTTTTTTCTTTAATTGTTTATTTATTTTAAAATGGTTAAGTTTTGCTAATCATGATGAGCTATTTTTGATAGTTCATCCTGTGGCGTCGCTCTTAAACTTATATTGTAAATGACTTAGATTTAAATGAGATAATAATTTTGTTAACAATATGAGGCGGGAGATGTTTTCTACAAACTTAATACAGAGTAATTATGGTGATTTAAATATTAAAAGCCTGGCTTTCGACTCTTTTAAAGAAAGGCTGCAGTCTACTATGACAGCACTCACTTTCTTTATATCAACGGGTCAATGTGACTGCGATGAAATAGCAGAATCAAACTTTAATTATATGATTGCCTATATGTCTAACATTAACTATGATGCCTCAAAGCCAGGAGCGCCAGCACTTAGTTTTGATACATATCTGCAGGACAATGTTAAATATAGAGTAATAATTAATAATCTTTATGGTAGTGAAATTCGGATAAGAGGTATAAATAAAGATTTTATTGGAATGGATGTCACTTCTGTATTTCGCCCAGAAAAAATGACCAATTTGATCAGTATAAAAAACAGGTTGGTTATTCACTATTTAAGGACTATATACTATGAACAAAATTATATACATCCTGTCGGGAGCATTTTTGCTGCGATTCAAAAAAATGAGAGTCTCCTAAAGTTTCCTTCGATAATATCAATGCTTAATATCAATCTTCTTTTTAATCCACTAAATCTTCCGGGAATGGGAAGTGGTGTGCTTGAAGATATTATGAGTATTCCAGATAGTTCACTTAGAAAACGTCTCGGGTATGAGGTTTTAAGCTTCTCGCTACAGGCACATTCATTGAGCCAGGAATGTATTGATAAGTTGGACATTTTTTTCGCTGACGATCTGTTTAAATATGAGTCAGTATGCATCGCCGCGATGGAACATTTAAAAAGTAAGGCAACGGCCCCTATACAAAACGGACCGTTGCCAGCATAAGAATTAATGGTGTGCCAGTTCGGCGTCGTCTTCGCTATCCAGAATGGCTTTATCGGTTTGCTTCAGCCACTGGCTGGTCAGCGTGCCAGCTGTCATCGAGCCACTAACGTTTAACGCCGTACGGCCCATGTCGATAAGCGGTTCAACGGAGATTAACAGCGCCACCAGGGTTACTGGCAGGCCCATCGCAGGCAGTACAATCAGTGCGGCGAAAGTTGCACCACCACCGACACCGGCAACGCCTGCGGAACTAACGGTAACAATACCGACCAGCGTCGCAATCCACATCGGGTCCAGCGGGTTAATGCCAACCGTAGGCGCAACCATCACCGCCAGCATTGCCGGATACAAACCGGCGCAGCCGTTCTGACCAATGGTTGCACCGAAAGAGGCGGCGAAACTGGCGATGGATTCAGGAACGCCCAGACGACGCGTTTGTGCTTCCACATTCAGTGGGATAGACGCAGCACTGGAACGGCTGGTAAAGGCAAACGTCAGCACAGGCCATACCTTACGGAAGTACTTCAGCGGACTCACGCCATTAATGCCCAGCAGAATGCCATGCACTGCAAACATAATCAGCAGACCGAGGTAGGACGCGACAACGAAACTTCCCAGTTTGATGATGTCTTGCAAGTTAGAACCTGCAACCACTTTGGTCATTAGAGCCAGAACGCCGTAAGGGGTCAACTGCATGACCAGGCGAACCAGTTTCATCACCCAGCTTTGTAGGGTATCGATAGCGGCTAAGACGCGTTCACCTTTCGGCGCATCATCCTTCAGCAGTTTCAATGCAGCTACGCCGAGGAATGCGGCAAAAATTACCACGCTGATAATTGACGTCGGATTGGCTCCGGTAAGATCGGCAAACGGGTTTTTCGGGATAAAGGACAAGACCAGCTGCGGAACGCTCAGATCAGAGACTTTACCAACATAGTTACTTTCAATGGCGTTCAGACGTGCAGTTTCTGCACCACCCTGAACCAGACCTTCAGCCGTCAAACCAAACAGGTTGGTGACCAGCACACCGACCAGCGCCGCAATCAGCGTGGTAAACAAAAGCGTACCGATGGTCAGAAAACTGATTTTGCCTAACTGAGATGCGTTATGCAGACGGGCAACCGCGCTCAGAATAGAGGCGAAGACTAACGGCATAACGATCATTTGCAGCAGTTGAACATAGCCGTTACCAACGATGTTAAACCACTGTACAGAATCTTTAAGTACCTGGCTGTCAGAACCATAAATGGTATGCAGGGCAAGGCCAAAAACCACACCCATCACCAGACCCACCAGCACTTTTTTCGCCAGACTCCACTGTTTATGGCGGGTCTGAGCCAGCGCAAACAGCAGTACAACGAACACCACGATGTTCGCAATTAATGGAAAGTTCATCCCCGTTCTCCTGATCTTATTATTTCTATCACTGCGTAGCAGTCATAGTGTTGGCGCAAGATTAACAGAACTGTGAGCTGGCTCTTATATTCAAATGGAATTGCTTATTCCAGAAAGGTGATTTTTGCCTTTTTAGTATTCAACCTGATGCTTAATAAGCCGATGAAACTGGATCTGCAAGGTATTGATCATTTGCGATGACCAACGAACAGCGCTGTTCTCGGGTAATGAATGGGGCATCCATACCGACCAGACAAATAATGCCATGCAGATAAAACGTTCCAGTTGGTTGCCCTTTTGGGGAACCAGGATAGGCAAGCGGAAACGCCAGCGGCATGGCCAGAGCAGGGGAACACCGGCGGGTGTCAGCATATCGGCAAGTATGTGGCTCAAATAACCCAGCACCATTCCTTGTAGCGCATCAGCCGGAATGAACCAGCCTTCCGGAACCTTAAGGTAAAAGGTTGCCAGCAGCGCAAATACCGCCAGCAGACTGTGGGTAAAACCACGATGCCCAAAAGCGCGGGCGATCGGTTTTGATATCCATTTTAATCGCTGCCCAAGAAACGACTTTGGGTGATCGATGTCCGGTAACA
This sequence comes from Escherichia sp. AM3, assembly GCF_032029835.1. Lineage (NCBI taxonomy): Bacteria > Pseudomonadati > Pseudomonadota > Gammaproteobacteria > Enterobacterales > Enterobacteriaceae > Escherichia > Escherichia sp. AM3. The sequence goes on from NZ_JAVUPQ010000040.1 coordinate 3,163, forward strand.
AACACGTCAGGATTGCGGAAGGGACAATATGCCACCAGTCACCCTGTGCCAGCACGGGCGTCAGCTCGGCATTTTTGGCAAATACCGCACAAGCAATAGAAAAGAGAAGGTGACCTTCCGCCGTCATGATAAAACTCACTAAACTGTCGATACGTACAGTATAGGATTTTTATACAGTGCACGGAAGTGGTGACGGTGTAACTCTTTCTCTTAAATTGACGATTAATCCGTCAGTTGAATGCAATTTCAGATAAAGAACCAGGGGCAGCGAGATCACTGCCCCTGGTCATTAACCGAGAAGGTCTTTTGCGGTGAGTTCTGTCAGCGATGAGAGTTTGACGTCTGCTAATACAAAACGTGGATCATTTTGCGCTTCTGGCGCAGGAACGACGATGGAACGCATGCGGGCTGCTTTAGAGGCGATCATGCCATTTACCGAGTCTTCCAGCGCTACGCAGGTCAGTGGGTCAACGCCCAGTTTTGCTGCGCAGTCGAGATATACTTGCGGATGCGGCTTGCTGTAAGGCAGTTTTTCAGCCGAGGCGAGGGCATCGAAACTGTCGCGTAAGTCAAACATGGTCAACACTTTTTCCAGCATATGTAGTGGTGACGCGGAGGCCAGCCCCACCAATAAACCTTGTTCTTTGCATAACGCAACGGCTTCGCGCACGCCTGGTAATAATGGACGTGTCTCTTCAACCAGTGAAATGGCACGGGCAATAACCCGTTCTACTACTTCCTGACGGCTTGGCCCATTCCACGGTTGCCGGGCGTACCAAAGATCGACCACCATATCGATGCGTAAACCTAAGGTGTCCGGCAGCTCGTTACGACGGGAGATATCCACCCCCAGGCTTGCCATCACATCCAGTTCGGCTCGATCCCATAAAGGTTCTGAGTCGATAAGTAATCCATCCATATCAAAAATTGCAGCAAGAATCTGACGCGGGGTTGACATTACAACCTCTCCTTTAGAGCATTATGTGTAAGGTATTAAGCCGTGCTTATGATTAAGCGCCTATCATATCGCCTTTAAAGAATGGGCGAAAACAGATATCTACAGGTAAACTAAGTGAAACGACGCGTCTTAATCAAGGAGAACTCATGACGTATCAACAAGCTGGACGCATTGCTGTTTTGAAAAGGATTTTGGGTTGGGTGATTTTTATACCTGCATTGATCTCTACATTGATTTCTTTGCTGAAATTTATGAATACCCGACAGGAAAACCAGGAAGGCATTAATGCGGTCATGCTCGACTTTACTCATGTCATGATCGATATGATGCAGGCGAATACGCCTTTTTTGAATCTATTCTGGTATAACTCCCCGACGCCCAATTTTAATGGTGGCGTGAACGTTATGTTCTGGGTGATTTTCATCCTGATTTTTGTCGGACTGGCGTTGCAGGATTCCGGTGCCCGGATGAGTCGCCAGGCGCGCTTCTTGCGGGAAGGTGTTGAAGATCAACTCATTCTGGAAAAAGCCAAAGGGGAAGAGGGGCTAACGCGTGAACAAATTGAGTCCCGTATTGTTGTTCCGCACCATACTATTTTCCTGCAGTTTTTCTCACTGTATATCCTGCCGGTTATTTGTATTGCTGCAGGTTATGTATTCTTTTCTCTGCTTGGGTTTATTTAATCAAAAGGCCGCACGGAGCGGCCATTATCCTCAACCCATATCATGCTGCTAATAATCTATCCAATGACTGCTGAGCAATAACCAAATGCTGACCGCCAAATAATCTTGCACGATTTAACAGCGTGTAGAGTTGGTAAACCGGTTGACGTTCAAGGAAATCGGCAGGTAGCGGGGATACTGACTGATAGCCGTCATAGATTTGTGGCGGCTGTTCAGTATGCAGCGGTAACATCGCCAGGTCGCACTCTCGGTCACCCCAGTAGCAGGCAGGGTCGAAAATGTACGGGCCATCCGGACCCAGCGCACAGTTGCTGGACCATAAATCGCCGTGCAACAGAGAAGGCTGCGGTTGATGCGAGGCCAGACGCTGCTGAATATGCTCGACGATGGCGTCGATATTGCCGAAAGCGATCCCTTTCTCTGCTGCCAGTTCCAACTGCCAGCCAATCCGTTGTTCAGCAAAAAACGTTGACCAGCGACGTTGCCAGGTGTTGGGCTGTGGAGTTGTGGAGAGCGAGTTATCAAAATCGAGGCCAAATTGTGGTTGGTCACTCCATTGATGTAAACGCGCAATTTGCTGACCAAGAATAAATGCGCTATGCGCATCCAGCGGACGAGGTGGGAGATAATCCATCACCAGAAAACTGTAGTCACGGTCAGCGCCAACTGCCCAAACCTTAGGCACGGTGACGGTTTTACTACGCGACAGTAACTCCAGTTGGTCGGCTTCGGCGGTAAAACCGGGAAGCAGTTCCCTTTCATCACATTTGACGAAAAAGTCATGTCCTGCATAGCGCAAATGCCATGCGGCATGGACTTCTCCGCCAGGCAGTTCATTACGCAGTTCGATTTCGCCTTCACCTAACTGCTCGCTCAAAAGACGACTGATTGCCTGCCACATGATGTCTCTCCCATGTTGTCTGCCAGATCATAAGGTTAGCGCAAGAATGCGGTGTAAAAACACGAGCTAACGCACACCACAGACTGATTATTGCCCAAAAACCATTTATTTTCTGTTACTATTCCATTCCTCCCAGGTCGTGATGGTGATTTCAGGATCTTTGCCGGTTGCACTTTGGGTAAGCCCCGAAACCAGTTCTCTAATTTCTTCTTCACTTTGGGTACTGATAAGTCCAAAAGTGTTAGTCCCCAGCTCATGGATATTTCCCTCATCATCCGTCATGGTGAGCAAAAAACCGTTGCGAGTCAGGTAATTATTCAACTCGTTAATTTCAGTCAATGTATCCTCATGCAACATGACGGTTATGACATAACGGACAAGATCGCCACTGGCCATAGTTCACCCCTTTGTTATCACATGACTTTTGAGCATAGTCGGAGAAACGCGTTGCCGACAGGTTGGTGATGATTCCCCCAATGCTGGGGGAATGTTTTTGTTAGCGGGAAAGGTAAGCGTAAATTTTTTGCGTATCGTCATGGGAGCACAGACGTGTACCCTGATTGAGTGTGGCTGCACTCCCCGCAGCTACGCCAAAACGAACCATCTCTTCAAGAGAGGCATTTTCTGCCAGTTTCAGTGTCATCGCGCCGACCATGCTGTCACCAGCGCCAACGGTACTCTGGCTTTTCACCGGTGGTGGCACCACCTGAATGCAGTTTTCACTATCAACACCCAGCGCTCCTTGTGGACCAAGGGAAACGACAACCCGTTTGGCCTTGCCGCTATTAACGATTTCCTGCGCGGCTTTGCGGACATCGTCTGGCTGGGTGAGTTCGCGATTCACCAGCGTACTGAGTTCTTTTTGGTTAGGCTTAACCAACTCGATGTTACCAATCGCCAGTGCTGCACTTAACGCTTCGCCAGAACTGTCGATGATGCAGCGGATCCCTTGTTTTTGCGCAGCGGAAATCAGTTGGGTTAATTTTTCCAGCTTCACACCTGGCGGCAGGCTTCCGCTTATGACCAGGATGGCCCCGGATTCAATTTCCAGAACTTGCTCTTCAAGCTGGCGAAACTCATCTTCATTTAATGCCGCGCCTGGCATAACAAAACGATACTGCTCACCGCTTGCTTCCACATGTACGTGTAAATTCTGCCGGGTCCAGTCTTTGGCTTCTACAGTAGCAACGGGGACATTTTCATCCGCCAACAGTGAAACCAGGTGTTCGCCGGTCGCGCCACCCGCCGGGAAGATCGCTGTGGCACTGCCTCCAAGATGGGCAATGGCGCGGGCGACGTTGATGCCGCCGCCCCCGGGTTCGAACACCGGTGCGGTACAGCGCAGTTTTCCTTCGGGATAAATTTGCGGGGTAATTGTTGCGCTATCGAGAGAGGGCGCAAGTGTCAACGTATAGATACGTACCATCATTTCCTCCTATAGGCTGATTTCAGTCTGGCACCGAATCAGCGGAAAGTGAAGAAATTAACAATATGATTTATTGGAGCTTTATTTAAAATTTTGTAGATAAATATATATAAATAAAAATCTGTTTTCGCCACATGCTTATTCAAAAAATGAAATAAGAATACATTGCTAAGTTATTCGCGCCTTTTTATAATTCGTTACCTTTCCAGGGACGCTAATCTTTGATCCTTAAGAAAGTTTCCGGGACCGCGATGGTCTCTTTTTTTGTTGTACGGACTCTTGATAAATGAAGCTTTTGAAGACAGTTCCTGCCATCGTTATGTTGGCGGGGGGCATGTTTGCGTCACTGAATGCAGCTGCCGATGATTCCGTTTTTACTGTCATGGACGATCCTGCCAGCGCTAAAAAACCTTTCGAAGGTAATCTGAACGCAGGATATCTTGCACAATCAGGCAATACGAAAAGCTCCTCACTTACGGCTGACACCACCATGACCTGGTATGGACAAACCACTGCCTGGTCGCTGTGGGGGAACGCCAGTAATACTTCTTCTAATGATGAGCGTTCTTCAGAAAAATATGCGGCGGGCGGGCGTAGCCGTTTTAATTTAACTGATTATGACTATTTATTTGGTCAGGCAAGCTGGCTGACAGACCGTTATAACGGCTATCGAGAGCGCGATGTGTTGACCGCGGGTTATGGTCGTCAGTTTTTGAATGGCCCGGTACACAGTTTCCGCTTTGAATTCGGTCCAGGTGTGCGTTACGACAAATATACCGACAATGCCAGTGAAACCCAGCCGCTGGGCTATGCCTCCGGGGCTTATGCATGGCAGTTGACTGACAACGCTAAATTTACGCAGGGTGTTTCGGTCTTTGGCGCGGAAGACACAACGCTGAACTCCGAAAGCGCATTAAATGTTGCTATTAATGAACATTTTGGACTGAAGGTGGCTTACAACGTCACATGGAACTCTGAACCTCCAGAGTCTGCACCGGAACATACCGATCGTCGGACAACTTTATCGCTGGGTTACAGCATGTAAAATTATCTGCCGGACCGTGTTATGCGGTCTGGCTGTCTTCGTTTGTCACTGCTCAGCCCCAAATCATTGCTGCCCAACGGAGCAACAACATAGCGCCACAGATTGCCAGTAGCACCACCACCATCTTCCAGTGTTTTTTATCAAAGCGTTTAGTCGGCATACCAGTGTCCTGCATATCTCTTGTGCGTGATAACGGAGTGTAACAAAAGGGACAGGCATCAAGGGATTTTTTGTTATTACAGCCGTCGGGTGGCGTTGTACACCTGCTCACTGTTTCTGCGTTTTATGAAAAAATAAAATTATGTATCGATATATATCGTAAATAGCTGGTTATAAATACGTCTTTATTTCATCAGCACTAAAACTCAGGCTTTGGCTGATTGCATTAATAGCAGCATAATATGTTTCTACAGTTTTATAATGCTTATGATGAATGGCTATATGAACAGCTGACATGTTGTCATGATTTTTAGCGGTCAATAGTGTAAATAACTGATGTTGACTAAAAGAATGTTTTTTTTGCAAAAGCACCCAGCGTCGATATATAAGATAACACGACGTCTTCATTACCCTTGCTCATGGCGATGTATAATGCAGGGGTTCCCTGTGCTGTAGCTCCTTTTAATAAATCCATGATGTTAGCTTTGCTCAACTTGTATTTAAAGGCGATGCCATTAATTTTAGAGAGGAACCGTGTGACACACAAAGGGTGATTATTTTCCATTGCGGCGTATAATCCTGGCTCACCATCATGTATTTTCATGGCTAAAATACTCATCACCAGTTTTTTGTTTAAAAGCTCTTGTGCTATTGGAGTGGTTAATGCATTCAGAAAGATATCGATTATTTCATCGAATCCATACAACATGGAGATATAAAGTCCAGGTGTTTCGTTAGCACTTTTAGTTTGCAGTAATTTAACCAGATTATCTTCATGAATGATGTGATTATCTACCAGTGACTGAATTTCTTGCATAAATATTTTCACGTTGTCAGTATGTCCGTTCATCATAGCCAAAAATAAAGCAGGTGTACCAACGCTATTCTGCGCGGTTATTATTTCAATGATTTCTTTTTCAGGGAGTATGGGCAACTGTTTGAATAATGTAATAAGCTGTTGAGTCTGGCCTGTAGCCATTATTAACAACATTGCCGATGGATGTATAGGGGCAAATGGCATTCGTGATGCAATACCCGCGAAAATAGCCCCTGGAACTCCCACAGGTAATAGGGGCAGAATAGCAATTGCACAGTTGCGAACATATCTATCAGCCCAGGTCTGAGCATCGGGACCTGAACTGATGAACTTATCAAGCGAAAGAAAGCCCCGTGCTGTCCTGTGGGTGTCTCTGACGGCAACGTTGGTATCGTTCGGGTCGTAAACGGACACAACATAATTTAATTGTCCATACACTGACTGCTTTATTCGTAGCCTTACTGACAAAGTATGATTGTCTATATATAAAATCGCGGACATATGACTGACATTGTTTGCCATCATTCGACAAAAGAAAATATCTAAAGCGAAGCCAAAATCCTTACTCGCGATAACGCGACTCCCTGCAGGAGGATGGCGAAGTAATGCTCTGAACTCCGCGTCCCGGACTAAGGGGACATGCTGCTGTATGGATTCAACGGAGGAGTAATGTTTAATCAGGTTGACTTTGCCTTTTCCATTTCTCAATGAATCAAGGGCGTATTGCAATGACAGATGGCGACAAAAAATAGCGTCAGAAGGAGATTGCAAAAAACATGCACTACCATTGAGATTTACTGTTGGGTGTATAGTTTTTTTCTCTATGGATTTTTTTAGACAGTTTCATACAATGGTTACGATCTTCAGCAGTTAACTGTTCCTGTTCAATATAATCCAGTATGCTTCGCAAATGGTTAGCTTTAATAGGCGTGGTTTCCAGTAATAAGGAAATGATTTCTTTTTTATAGTGTAATGTAATGAGTATATTTTCTGCATGGATGGGTGAAGTGGCAAAGTTAATGGTAAAAAGGGCAGTGGAATAACAATTTTGTGATATTTTTCGACAGTTTGCGGTAAATTCCTGAGTAACACAGTATGACAGCATCGAACTTAAGTCAGAGGTATCAAGTAGGGTGATGAGCTGGCGCGCAAATTGATTAATAGGCTCTGATGAAGGTGTTGGTATGTCGCTATCGATGTGCAAGCTATGAGGAGACTTATAATGAGTTCTGATAATGATATCGTTTTGACTCATAATCTGTTCGCCTTATATATATCTGGAGGTTTTGAGGATGATGATTAATTATTATCGCCAGAACGAAATGTGCACGAAAAATTGTTATAAGAATTGTGTCACTTTTATCATTGTGATATGACCACTTCGTCATTAATCTCATGAGCGTTTAAAATACTACCGCCAAATCACGCAACGAACTTTGCTGGATTCAGTTTATGCTGCTGTAAATCCGCTCGCAGTAAACCTTTCAGACGCACCGTGATGTTATCAGTTGTTCTTTAAGCGTTTTGCTGGTGTACTCACTACAAACGAATTGCGAATCGAATCAATGTGAAACGGAAAGGTACAATCTCCCTTTTTTTAGTGTTAACATCGCTCAACCGGGTGGAAGGTGAGAGGTTAATGTCTTTCATTTGTGTACCTGATTGCGAACCAATTTAGCATTTGTTGGCTAGATGGTTTCGCAATGAACTGTTAATAAACAAATTTTTCTTTGTATGTGATCTTTCGTGTGGGTCACCACTGCAAATAAGGATATAAAATGCCTGTTATAACTCTTCCTGATGGCAGCCAACGCCATTACGACCACGCTGTAAGCCCCATGGATGTTGCGCTGGACATTGGTCCAGGTCTGGCGAAAGCCTGTATCGCAGGGCGCGTTAATGGCGAACTGGTTGATGCTTGCGATCTGATTGAAAACGACGCACAACTGTCCATCATTACCGCCAAAGACGAAGACGGTCTGGAGATCATTCGTCACTCCTGTGCGCACCTGTTAGGGCACGCGATTAAACAACTTTGGCCGCATACCAAAATGGCAATCGGCCCGGTTATTGACAACGGTTTTTATTACGACGTTGATCTTGACCGCACGTTAACCCAGGAAGATGTCGAAGCACTCGAGAAGCGGATGCATGAGCTTGCTGAGAAAAACTACGACGTCATTAAGAAGAAAGTCAGCTGGCACGAAGCGCGTGAAACTTTCGCCAACCGTGGGGAGAGCTACAAAGTCTCCATTCTTGACGAAAACATCGCCCATGATGACAAGCCAGGTCTGTACTTCCATGAAGAATATGTCGATATGTGCCGCGGTCCGCACGTACCGAACATGCGTTTCTGCCATCATTTCAAACTAATGAAAACGGCAGGGGCTTACTGGCGTGGCGACAGCAACAACAAAATGTTGCAACGTATTTACGGTACGGCGTGGGCAGACAAAAAAGCACTTAACGCTTACCTGCAGCGCCTGGAAGAAGCCGCGAAACGCGACCACCGTAAAATCGGTAAACAGCTCGACCTGTACCATATGCAGGAAGAAGCGCCGGGTATGGTATTCTGGCACAACGACGGCTGGACCATCTTCCGTGAACTGGAAGTGTTTGTTCGTTCTAAACTGAAAGAGTACCAGTATCAGGAAGTTAAAGGTCCGTTCATGATGGACCGTGTCCTGTGGGAAAAAACCGGTCACTGGGACAACTACAAAGATGCAATGTTCACCACGTCTTCTGAGAACCGTGAATACTGCATTAAGCCGATGAACTGCCCGGGTCACGTACAAATTTTTAACCAGGGGCTGAAGTCTTATCGCGATCTGCCGCTGCGTATGGCCGAGTTTGGTAGCTGCCACCGTAACGAGCCGTCAGGTTCGCTGCATGGCCTGATGCGCGTGCGTGGATTTACCCAGGATGACGCGCATATCTTCTGTACTGAAGAACAAATTCGCGATGAAGTTAACGGATGTATCCGTTTAGTCTATGATATGTACAGCACTTTTGGCTTCGAGAAGATCGTCGTCAAACTCTCCACTCGTCCTGAAAAACGTATTGGCAGCGACGAAATGTGGGATCGTGCTGAGGCGGACCTGGCGGTTGCGCTGGAAGAAAACAACATCCCGTTTGAATATCAACTGGGTGAAGGCGCTTTCTACGGTCCGAAAATTGAATTTACCCTGTATGACTGCCTCGATCGTGCATGGCAGTGCGGTACAGTACAGCTGGACTTCTCCTTGCCGTCTCGTCTGAGCGCCTCCTATGTGGGCGAAGACAACGAGCGTAAGGTACCGGTAATGATTCACCGCGCAATTCTTGGGTCGATGGAACGTTTCATCGGTATCCTGACCGAAGAATTCGCTGGTTTCTTCCCGACCTGGCTTGCGCCGGTTCAGGTTGTTATCATGAATATTACCGATTCACAGTCTGATTACGTTAACGAATTGACGCAAAAACTATCAAATGCGGGCATTCGTGTTAAAGCAGACTTGAGAAATGAGAAGATTGGCTTTAAAATCCGCGAGCACACTTTGCGTCGCGTCCCATATATGCTGGTCTGTGGTGATAAAGAGGTGGAATCTGGCAAAGTTGCCGTTCGCACCCGCCGTGGTAAAGACCTGGGAAGCATGGACGTAAATGAAGTGATCGAGAAGCTGCAACAAGAGATTCGCAGCCGCAGTCTTAAACAATTGGAGGAATAAGGTATTAAAGGCGGAAAACGAGTTCAAACGGCGCGCCCTAACCGTATCAATGGCGAAATTCGCGCCCAGGAAGTTCGCTTAACAGGTCTGGAAGGCGAGCAGCTTGGTATTGTGAGTCTGAGAGAAGCTCTGGAGAAAGCAGAAGAAGCCGGAGTAGACTTAGTCGAGATCAGCCCTAACGCCGAGCCGCCGGTTTGTCGTATAATGGATTACGGCAAATTCCTCTATGAAAAGAGCAAGTCTTCTAAGGAACAGAAGAAAAAGCAAAAAGTTATCCAGGTTAAGGAAATTAAATTCCGTCCTGGTACAGATGAAGGCGACTATCAGGTAAAACTCCGCAGCCTGATTCGCTTTCTCGAAGAGGGTGATAAAGCCAAAATCACGCTGCGTTTCCGCGGTCGTGAGATGGCGCACCAGCAAATCGGTATGGAAGTGCTTAATCGCGTGAAAGACGATTTGCAAGAACTGGCAGTGGTCGAATCCTTCCCAACGAAGATCGAAGGCCGCCAGATGATCATGGTGCTCGCTCCTAAGAAGAAACAGTAAGGCCTTCAAGTAGCACTGTCTGTGGAGCCTTCGGGCTTCACAGGCTTTGTTCGCCTTTGTTTCGTTTATTAACAATGCGAAGTGGAAGTTATTAAAATGCCAAAAATTAAGACCGTACGCGGTGCTGCTAAGCGCTTCAAAAAAACCGGTAAAGGTGGTTTTAAGCACAAGCACGCTAACCTGCGTCACATTCTGACCAAAAAAGCGACCAAACGTAAACGTCACCTGCGTCCGAAAGCCATGGTTTCCAAAGGCGATCTGGGCCTGGTAATCGCGTGCCTGCCGTACGCATAAGCCGTTAACGTTTTTAACTTTTTAATTAGAATATAGATACAGGAGAGCACATATGGCTCGCGTAAAACGTGGTGTTATTGCACGCGCACGTCACAAGAAAATTTTGAAACAAGCTAAAGGCTACTACGGTGCGCGTTCTCGCGTATACCGCGTTGCCTTCCAGGCTGTTATCAAAGCTGGTCAGTATGCTTACCGTGACCGTCGTCAACGTAAGCGTCAGTTCCGTCAACTGTGGATTGCGCGTATCAACGCAGCAGCACGTCAGAACGGTATTTCTTACAGCAAATTCATCAATGGCCTGAAAAAAGCCTCTGTTGAAATCGACCGTAAGATCCTGGCTGATATCGCAGTATTCGACAAAGTAGCGTTCACCGCTCTGGTTGAAAAAGCGAAAGCAGCTCTGGCATAAGCCAGTTGAAAGAGGGAGCTAGTCTCCCTCTTTTCGTTTCAACGCCATCAAAACATTGACTTTTATCGCCGTAGCCTTTTCAATAAAGGTCTTTTGAAGAGTACCAAAAGGTAACGCAAGCAATGAATGCTGCTATTTTCCGCTTCTTTTTTTACTTTAGCACCTGAATCCAGGAGGCTAGCGCGTGAGAAGAGAAACGGAAAACAGCGCCTGAAAGCCTCCCAGTGGAGGCTTTTTTTGTATGCGCGTTTTGAAAAATAAAAAGCCTGTCTCATCAGGTGTAATTGTCGCAGCCAGACTGGACACGGCCAGCGCGGAGAAACCGGAGCGTATTTAAGTACGTGAGAATTTCGAGCACAGCCCGGGACCAAAATGGCAAGTAAAATAGCCTGATGGGATAGGCTCTAAGTCCAACGAACCAGTGTCACCACTGACACAATGAGGAAAACCATGTCACATCTCGCAGAACTGGTTGCCAGTGCGAAGGCGGCCATTAGCCAGGCGTCAGATGTTGCCGCGTTAGATAATGTGCGCGTCGAATATTTGGGTAAAAAAGGGCACTTAACCCTTCAGATGACGACCCTGCGTGAGCTGCCGCCAGAAGAGCGTCCGGCAGCTGGTGCGGTTATCAACGAAGCGAAAGAGCAGGTTCAGCAGGCGCTGAATGCGCGTAAAGCGGAACTGGAAAGCGCTGCACTGAATGCGCGTCTGGCGGCGGAAACGATTGATGTCTCTCTGCCAGGTCGTCGCATTGAAAACGGCGGTCTGCATCCGGTTACCCGTACCATCGACCGTATCGAAAGTTTCTTCGGTGAGCTTGGCTTTACCGTGGCAACCGGGCCGGAAATCGAAGACGATTATCATAACTTCGATGCTCTGAACATTCCTGGTCACCACCCGGCGCGCGCTGACCACGACACTTTCTGGTTTGACACTACCCGCCTGCTGCGTACCCAGACCTCTGGCGTACAGATCCGCACCATGAAAGCCCAGCAGCCACCGATTCGTATCATCGCGCCTGGCCGTGTTTATCGTAACGACTACGACCAGACTCACACGCCGATGTTCCATCAGATGGAAGGTCTGATTGTTGATACCAACATCAGCTTTACCAACCTGAAAGGCACGCTGCACGACTTCCTGCGTAACTTCTTTGAGGAAGATTTGCAGATTCGCTTCCGTCCTTCCTACTTCCCGTTTACCGAACCTTCTGCAGAAGTGGACGTCATGGGTAAAAACGGTAAATGGCTGGAAGTGCTGGGCTGCGGGATGGTGCATCCGAACGTGTTGCGTAACGTTGGCATCGACCCGGAAGTTTACTCTGGTTTCGCCTTCGGGATGGGGATGGAGCGTCTGACTATGTTGCGTTACGGCGTCACCGACCTGCGTTCATTCTTCGAAAACGATCTGCGTTTCCTCAAACAGTTTAAATAAGGCAGGAATAGATTATGAAATTCAGTGAACTGTGGTTACGCGAATGGGTGAACCCGGCGATTGATAGCGATGCGCTGGCAAATCAAATCACTATGGCGGGCCTGGAAGTTGACGGTGTAGAACCGGTTGCCGGCAGCTTCCACGGCGTGGTCGTTGGTGAAGTGGTTGAGTGTGCGCAGCATCCGAACGCTGACAAACTGCGTGTGACAAAAGTGAATGTCGGCGGCGATCGCCTGCTGGACATCGTCTGCGGTGCGCCAAACTGCCGTCAGGGCCTGCGTGTGGCGGTAGCGACCATTGGTGCTGTTCTGCCGGGTGATTTCAAAATTAAAGCGGCGAAACTGCGTGGCGAACCGTCTGAAGGGATGCTGTGCTCCTTCTCTGAACTGGGCATTTCTGACGATCACAGCGGCATTATCGAACTGCCTGCGGATGCGCCGATTGGCACCGATATCCGTGAATACCTGAAACTTGATGACAACACCATCGAAATCAGCGTGACGCCAAACCGTGCCGACTGCTTAGGCATCATTGGTGTTGCGCGTGACGTTGCCGTGCTGAACCAGCTGCCGCTGGTTCAACCGGAAATCGTTCCGGTTGGTGCGACCATCGACGACACGCTGCCGATTACAGTCGAAGCGCCGGAAGCCTGCCCGCGTTATCTTGGCCGTGTGGTAAAAGGCATTAACGTTAAAGCGCCAACTCCGCTGTGGATGAAAGAAAAACTGCGTCGTTGCGGGATCCGTTCTATCGATGCAGTTGTTGACGTCACCAACTATGTGCTGCTCGAACTGGGCCAGCCGATGCACGCTTTCGATAAAGATCGCATTGAAGGCGGCATTGTGGTGCGGATGGCGAAAGAGGGCGAAACGCTGGTGCTGCTCGACGGTACTGAAGCGAAGCTGAATGCTGACACTCTGGTCATCGCCGACCACAACAAGGCGCTGGCGATGGGCGGCATCTTCGGTGGCGAACACTCTGGCGTGAATGACGAAACACAAAACGTGCTGCTGGAATGCGCGTTCTTTAGCCCGCTGTCTATCACCGGTCGTGCTCGTCGTCATGGCCTGCATACCGATGCGTCTCACCGTTATGAGCGTGGCGTTGATCCGGCACTGCAGCACAAAGCGATGGAACGTGCGACCCGTCTGCTGATCGACATCTGCGGTGGTGAGGCTGGCCCGGTAATTGATATCACCAACGAAGCAACGCTGCCGAAGCGTGCAACCATCACTCTACGTCGTAGCAAACTGGATCGCCTGATCGGCCATCATATTGCGGATGAGCAGGTAACTGACATTCTGCGTCGTCTCGGCTGCGAAGTGACCGAAGGCAAAGACGAATGGCAGGCAGTTGCGCCGAGCTGGCGTTTCGATATGGAGATTGAAGAAGATCTGGTTGAAGAAGTCGCGCGTGTTTACGGCTACAACAACATCCCGGATGAGCCGGTACAGGCAAGCCTGATTATGAGTACTCACCGTGAAGCTGACCTGTCGCTCAAGCGCGTGAAAACGCTGCTCAACGACAAAGGCTATCAGGAAGTGATCACCTACAGCTTCGTTGATCCGAAAGTGCAGCAGATGATCCATCCAGGCGTTGAAGCCTTACTGCTGCCAAGCCCGATCTCTGTTGAAATGTCAGCAATGCGTCTTTCTCTGTGGACTGGCCTGCTGGCAACCGTGGTGTACAACCAGAACCGTCAGCAGAACCGTGTGCGCATTTTCGAAAGCGGTCTGCGTTTCGTACCAGATACTCAGGCACCGTTGGGCATTCGTCAGGATCTGATGTTAGCCGGTGTGATTTGCGGTAACCGTTACGAAGAGCACTGGAACCTGGCAAAAGAGACCGTTGATTTCTATGATTTGAAAGGCGATCTTGAATCCGTTCTCGACCTGACCGGTAAACTGAATGAGGTTGAGTTCCGTGCAGAAGCGAATCCGGCACTGCATCCGGGGCAATCCGCAGCGATTTATCTGAAAGGTGAACGTATTGGTTTTGTTGGGGTTGTTCATCCTGAACTGGAACGTAAACTGGATCTTAACGGTCGCACTCTGGTGTTCGAACTGGAGTGGAACAAGCTCGCAGACCGCGTGGTGCCTCAGGCGCGCGAGATTTCTCGCTTCCCGGCGAACCGTCGTGACATCGCGGTGGTGGTCGCAGAAAACGTTCCCGCAGCGGATATTTTATCCGAATGTAAGAAAGTTGGCGTAAATCAGGTAGTTGGCGTAAACTTATTTGACGTGTACCGCGGTAAGGGTGTTGCGGAGGGGTATAAGAGCCTCGCCATAAGCCTGATCCTGCAAGATACCAGCCGTACACTCGAAGAAGAGGAGATTGCCGCTACCGTCGCCAAATGTGTAGAGGCATTAAAAGAGCGATTCCAGGCATCATTGAGGGATTGAACCTATGGCGCTTACAAAAGCTGAAATGTCAGAATATCTGTTTGATAAGCTTGGGCTTAGCAAGCGGGATGCCAAAGAACTGGTTGAACTGTTTTTCGAAGAGATCCGTCGCGCTCTGGAAAACGGCGAACAGGTGAAACTCTCTGGTTTTGGTAACTTCGATCTGCGTGATAAGAATCAACGCCCGGGACGTAACCCGAAAACGGGCGAGGATATTCCCATTACAGCACGGCGCGTGGTGACCTTCAGACCCGGGCAGAAGTTAAAAAGCCGGGTCGAAAACGCTTCGCCCAAAGACGAGTAATCTGATCTAACTAAAAAGGCCGCTCTGCGGCCTTTTTTCTTTTCACTGTCGAAGAGTCACCGTAAAATCAACGCCATGACACTTCAGCAGAACGGATACCATGCTGACACTTGCCCGCCAACAACAGCGACAAAATATTCGCTGGTTATTATGCCTGTCAGTTTTGATGCTGCTGGCGCTTCTCTTAAGCCTTTGCGCCGGTGAACAATGGATCTCGCCAGGTGACTGGTTTACTCCTCGTGGCGAACTGTTCGTCTGGCAAATTCGCCTGCCACGTACGCTGGCTGTATTGCTGGTTGGTGCGGCGCTGGCTATATCCGGCGCTGTAATGCAGGCGTTGTTTGAAAATCCTCTGGCAGAACCTGGACTACTTGGCGTCTCTAACGGCGCAGGCGTGGGGCTTATCGCCGCGGTATTGCTTGGGCAAGGGCAACTCCCCAACTGGGCGCTAGGGCTGTGTGCGATTGCTGGCGCGCTTATCATCACTTTAATACTCTTACGTTTCGCCCGTCGTCATCTTTCGACCAGTCGGTTATTGCTGGCTGGCGTTGCATTAGGGATTATCTGTAGCGCACTAATGACGTGGGCTATCTACTTTTCCACCTCTGTTGATTTACGTCAGCTGATGTACTGGATGATGGGCGGTTTTGGCGGCGTAGACTGGCGGCAAAGCTGGCTGATGCTGGCATTGATCCCCGTGTTGTTGTGGATCTGTTGTCAGTCCAGGCCGATGAATATGTTAGCACTTGGCGAGATCTCGGCGCGGCAACTGGGTTTACCCCTGTGGTTCTGGCGCAATGTGCTGGTGGCCGCGACCGGCTGGATGGTTGGCGTCAGTGTGGCGCTGGCGGGTGCTATCGGCTTTATTGGTCTGGTGATCCCACATATTCTTCGGTTGTGTGGTTTAACCGATCATCGCGTATTACTTCCCGGCTGCGCGCTGGCAGGGGCGAGCGCATTGCTGCTGGCCGATATTGTAGCGCGCCTGGCATTAGCTGCCGCAGAGCTGCCTATTGGCGTGGTCACCGCAACGTTGGGTGCGCCGGTGTTTATCTGGTTATTGTTAAAAGCAAGACGTTAGCCGCAAAAAGACGGTCTATGATTAAAAGCTAAGATTTTTACTGACCACACCCAGGAGAAACGATGCAAGATTCCATTCTGACGACCGTAGTGAAAGATATCGACGGTGAAGTGACCACGCTGGAGAAGTACGCCGGTAATGTGCTGTTGATTGTCAATGTCGCCTCAAAGTGTGGCTTAACGCCGCAATATGAGCAGTTGGAGAATATTCAGAAAGCCTGGGCCGATCGAGGTTTTGTGGTGCTGGGATTCCCGTGCAACCAGTTTCTGGAACAAGAACCGGGCAGCGATGAAGAGATTAAAACTTACTGTACCACCACATGGGGGGTGACGTTCCCGATGTTCAGTAAGATTGAAGTTAATGGCGAAGGACGCCATCCGCTGTATCAAAAATTGATTGCCGCAGCGCCGACCGCAGTCGCGCCGGAAGAGAGCGGATTCTATGCCCGTATGGTCAGCAAAGGCCGTGCACCGCTGTACCCGGATGATATTTTATGGAATTTTGAAAAATTCCTGGTTGGCAGGGACGGAAAAGTCATCCAGCGTTTTTCCCCGGATATGACGCCGGAAGATCCCATTGTGATGGAAAGCATTAAACTGGCGTTGGCAAAATAATGTCTATTGTGATGCAGTTACAAGATGTTGCGGAATCTACCCGCCTGGGGCCGCTTTCTGGCGAGGTTCGGGCTGGGGAGATCCTGCACCTGGTGGGGCCGAATGGCGCGGGTAAGAGTACCTTACTGGCGCGAATGGCCGGAATGACCAGCGGTAAGGGAAGCATTCAGTTCGCGGGGCAACCACTGGAAGCATGGTCCGCAACAAAACTCGCGCTGCATCGCGCCTATCTTTCACAACAGCAGACGCCGCCGTTTGCAATGCCGGTCTGGCACTACCTGACACTGCATCAGCACGATAAAACGCGTACCGAACTACTGAATGATGTCGCAGGGGCGCTGGCTCTTGATGACAAACTCGGACGTAGCACCAATCAACTTTCCGGCGGTGAATGGCAACGCGTACGTCTTGCTGCGGTGGTGTTGCAAATCACACCACAAGCCAATCCCGCAGGCCAATTGCTGCTTCTTGATGAGCCGATGAACAGTCTTGATGTTGCGCAACAAAGTGCGTTAGACAAAATTCTGAGCGCGCTGTGTCAGCAAGGACTGGCGATTGTGATGAGCAGTCACGATCTCAACCACACATTGCGTCATGCGCATCGGGCGTGGTTGCTAAAAGGTGGAAAAATGCTGGCCAGTGGACGCAGGGAAGAGGTGCTCACGCCGCCAAATCTGGCGCAGGCCTATGGGATGAATTTTCGCCGTCTGGATATCGAAGGTCACAGAATGCTGATTTCGACCATCTGATTTCATTAGTATCTTGAAAATCGGGTAATTACGACGCTAAATTAATGCAAGAATAAAAAACAGAGGAACCGTACGGAATGCGTTTCTGCCTTATTTTGATCACAGCACTGTTTCTGGTCGGGTGTAGCCACCATAAAGCACCGCCGCCAAATGCCAGACTTTCTGATTCGATTACCGTTATTGCCGGTTTGAACGACCAGCTACAAAGCTGGCATGGCACGCCGTATCGTTATGGTGGCATGACGCGGCGCGGTGTGGACTGTTCGGGATTTGTGGTTGTAACGATGCGCGATCGTTTCGATTTGCAGCTGCCCCGAGAAACCAAAGAACAAGCCTCTATCGGCACGCAAATTGATAAAGACGAGTTGCTGCCTGGTGACCTGGTCTTTTTCAAAACGGGGTCCGGACAAAATGGTTTGCATGTAGGTATTTACGATACCAACAACCAATTTATCCACGCCTCTACCAGCAAGGGAGTGATGCGTTCCTCACTTGATAATGTCTATTGGCAGAAAAATTTCTGGCAGGCGAGACGAATCTAGTATGTCGAAAAATGGACGGCGATGATACATCGCCGTCCATTTACTCCTGAATACAGTAGTATTTTGCAGACAAAAATTCCGTAAATGGATTATTCGTTTATAATCAGGATAATCTAAAAAAAGGACCCCTGAAAAAGTGGTTAACATGGAACAAATGAAAGTTACTCCTTCTGTAATTGTTATGTCTTATGGCCTTATCCCTTTTAGCCGGATACTGAAAAACATCCTTCGAGAGGGACGGTTACCATGAAGATTTTTTTGGAGAATCTTTATCATTCTGATTGCTATTTCCTGCCGATAAGAGATAACCAGCAAGTCCTTGTCGGCGTTGAGTTAATTACCCATTTCTCCAGTGAAGATGGCACGGTGCGTATCCCGACGAGTCGGGTTATAGCGCAACTTACCGAGGAGCAACATTGGCAATTATTTTCAGAGCAGTTGGAATTACTAAAATCATGCCAACATTTTTTTATTCAACATAAACTCTTTGCCTGGCTTAATTTAACGCCACAAGTGGCTACATTATTATTAGAGAGGGATAATTACGCAGGCGAACTATTAAAATATCCGTTTATTGAACTGTTGATTAATGAGAATTACCCGCATCTCAATGAAGGAAAAGATAATCGCGGTCTTTTATCCTTATCGCAAGTGTATCCCCTTGTGTTAGGTAATTTGGGAGCAGGCAATAGCACAATGAAAGCGGTTTTTGATGGTCTTTTCACCCGCGTCATGCTGGATAAAAGTTTTATTCAGCAACAAATCACGCACCGCTCCTTCGAACCGTTTATTCGTGCGATCCAGGCGCAAATTTCCCCTTGTTGCAATTGCATCATTGCGGGAGGCATTGATACGGCAGAAATATTGGCACAGATTACCCCCTTCGATTTCCATGCTCTCCAGGGATGCCTGTGGCCTGCCGTTCCCATAAATCAGATAACGACGTTGGTTCAGCGATAACCCTTCTGTTTGCTGGTGTTTAAGACGAGAGTAACCGTCTACACTATCAAACAGGAGGATCTATGACCCTGTCTTTTGTTACCCGCTGGCGCGATGAATTGCCAGAAACCTATACAGCACTTTCCCCTACGCCTTTAAATAATGCCCGGCTGATTTGGCATAATACCGAACTGGCTAACACGCTGAGTATTCCATCGTCGCTGTTTAAAAATGGCGCAGGTGTCTGGGGCGGCGAAGCCCTACTGCCTGGTATGTCACCACTGGCGCAGGTTTACAGTGGTCATCAGTTCGGCGTCTGGGCGGGCCAACTGGGTGATGGGCGCGGCATTTTACTCGGCGAACAACTGCTTGCTGATGGCACTACAATGGACTGGCATCTGAAAGGTGCTGGCCTGACGCCTTATTCGCGAATGGGTGATGGACGGGCGGTTTTACGTTCGACGATACGAGAAAGTCTCGCCAGTGAGGCGATGCATTATCTGGGCATTCCGACGACCCGCGCGTTAAGTATCGTCACCAGCGATTCGCCAGTGTATCGGGAAACGGCGGAGCCAGGCGCGATGCTGATGCGTGTGGCACCAAGTCATCTGCGCTTTGGTCATTTCGAACATTTTTACTACCGCCGCGAGTCGGAAAAGGTTCGTCAGTTAGCTGACTTTGCTATTCGTCATTACTGGTCACATCTTGAAGATGATGAGGACAAATACCGTCTCTGGTTTAGCGATGTTGTCGCACGTACCGCGTCGTTAATTGCCCAATGGCAGACGGTCGGCTTTGCTCATGGGGTGATGAATACCGACAACATGTCGCTGCTGGGGCTGACGCTTGATTACGGGCCGTTTGGTTTTCTTGATGATTACGAACCCGGTTTTATTTGTAATCACTCGGATCATCAAGGGCGTTACAGCTTTGATAATCAACCTGCCGTCGCGTTGTGGAATTTACAGCGTCTGGCGCAGACATTGTCGCCATTTGTTGCCGTAGATGCCCTGAATGAGGCCCTGGACAGCTATCAGCAGGTTTTGTTGACGCATTATGGAGAACGGATGCGGCAGAAACTGGGCTTCATGACGGAGCAAAAAGAGGATAACGCGCTACTGAATGAATTATTCAGTCTGATGGCGCGAGAGCGCAGCGATTATACCCGCACATTCCGCATGCTGAGTCTGACCGAGCAGCACAGCGCGGCGTCACCGCTACGTGATGAGTTTATTGATCGTGCGGCATTTGATGACTGGTTTGCCCGTTATCGGGGGCGTTTGCAACAAGACGAGGTTAGCGATAGTGAGCGTCAGCAACTGATGCAAAGCGTTAACCCCGCTCTGGTATTGCGCAACTGGTTGGCGCAACGGGCGATTGAAGCGGCAGAAAAGGGTGATATGACGGAATTGCACCGCCTGCATGAGGCGTTGCGAAATCCTTTCAGCGACAGAGATGATGACTATGTCAGTCGTCCACCTGACTGGGGTAAACGGCTGGAAGTCAGCTGCTCGAGTTAAAGGCTACTTGGTCAACAGCAGCTTGCCAGCCTGAGTTTTACGGAGCAGATATTCTTGCCCGTCATGATCGATAATCAGTTTGCCATCCGGACCTAACAGTGTCTGGCTGGAAATTCGCCGAATAGGCTGCGGGGAAGCGGTCTTGTGATTGGCATCCGTTTCAGGCGTGAGTTTTCTGCTATCCGTATAACGCATAAAAATTAATAATAATTGATATAACAATGATTCTTATTATCAATATTATGGCTGACCAGAGCAAGCAGTAATTTGTTGAGAAGACAACAAGTTGCGCAGAAATGCCCATTCCGTCAGGAATGGGCACGCATTCAGAAGCGGGTATCTACCGCAGAGGCGAGTTTTTCGACCAGGCGTTCGGTATCCTCCCAGCCCAGACACGGGTCGGTAATGGATTGACCGTAAGTGAGCGGCTGACCGCCGACGATTTTTTGCGTTCCTTCGCGCAGGAAACTTTCCGCCATAATTCCAGCAATCGCCGTAGAGCCATTGCGGATTTGCTGACAAATATCCTCACAAACTTCTAACTGGCGACGGTGCTGCTTCTGGCAGTTACCGTGGCTGAAATCCACCACCAGATGTTCAGGTAAATCAAACTCGTGCAGCGTATCGCAGGCTGCGGCGATATCATCGGCATGATAATTCGGTTTTTTGCCGCCACGCATAATAATGTGGCCATACGGGTTGCCGCTGGTCTGATAGATGGTCATCTGACCATTTTTGTCTGGCGAGAGGAACATATGGCTGGCGCGGGCTGCGCGGATAGCATCCACGGCAATCCGCGTGTTGCCATCGGTACCATTTTTAAAACCTACCGGACAGGAGAGTGCTGAAGCCATTTCGCGGTGGATCTGACTTTCGGTAGTACGTGCGCCAATCGCGCCCCAACTGATTAAATCAGCAATAAACTGACCGGTCACCATATCGAGAAACTCAGTCGCGGTAGGGACACCCAGCTCATTTACCTGTAAAAGTAATTTGCGCGCCAGCTCCAGACCGTGATTTACCCGATAGCTGCCGTTTAAATCCGGATCGGAGATTAGCCCTTTCCAGCCGACAACAGTTCGTGGTTTTTCAAAATAGGTGCGCATTACGATTTCCAGCCGTGACTGGTACTGGTTGCGCAGCGACTGCAGACGGGTGGCGTACTCCATTGCAGCGGTGAGATCGTGGATCGAGCAGGGGCCAATAATGACCAACAGTCGCTTATCTTCACCATTCAGTATTTTTTCAATTCTGCGGCGGGAGTCGGTGACATGGGTGGCGACGCCAGGCGTTACGGGATACCGTAGCGCGAGTTCGGCGGGCGTTACCAGGCTCTCAATACGCGCAGTACGGAGTTCGTCAGTTCTGTTCATTACAAGTCTCAGAAATTTGTTGCTTCTACGGCAGGACTACCGGGAAGTGATGCGCATCACGATAAACCAATCGCAGCTGATTTCAAGTGCGAGGTGTGTCACACCTCGCCGGGTGGTTAGCATGATAACAAAAAAATAAGCTAATGCACTAGTTCTCTAGTACATTCGGCGGCTAAGCCCCATGATATCGAGGATCTTGGTGGCAATCTCTTCTACCGAATAATTGGTACTGTTAATCCACGGGATCTGATTTTTACGGTACAACGCTTCTACTTCCGCGACTTCCATCCTGCACTGACGAAGCGAGGCATAGCGGCTGTTCTCCCGACGTTCCTCGCGAATCGCCGCCAGACGTTCCGGGTCGATAGTCAGGCCGAACAATTTATGCTGAAGCGGTTTGAGCGACGCGGGTAGCACCAGATTATCCATATCGTCGGCAATAAAGGGGTAGTTTGCCGCGCGGATACCAAATTGCATTGCCAGATACAGACTGGTGGGGGTTTTACCACAGCGAGAAACACCGAGCAGGATCACCTGAGCCTGATCCAGATTGCGCAACGAAATGCCGTCATCGTGGGCGAGGGTGTAATCAATCGCCGCAATGCGCGCATCATATTTATTGAGATTATTAGGGTTAAGGCCATGGGTACGATGAGCAATCGGCGTTGGATCCAGTTTCATCTCTTGTTGTAGCGGGGCAACCAGCGCCTGAACGATATCCTGGCAAAAGCCTTCACTTTGCAAGATGATGGCGCGAATCTCCGGCAACACGATGGAGTAGAAGACCAGCGGGCGCACGCCTGTCTGGTGATAAATTGCGTCAATCTGATCCTTCACTGCCCGTGCACGGCTCTCATTTTCGACAAACGGCAGCGTAATGCTGCTGATAGTGACGGGAAATTGTGACATTACTGCGTGTCCTAATACCTCCGCAGTTATTGCCGTACCATCAGAAATATAAAAAACGTGGCGATCAACAGCATTATCCATTTTGTTCTTCCCGTGATGCAGACATAATTCTATGAAAGCATAAATTAAAAACGCACAGAAGCGTAGGACGTTATGTCTGGTTTATAAAATGAACCTTCAATTTTATTTTTTATGAAAACAGCATTTCATTTTTATGGTTTCGTTTATACCGATGGTTTATGTGGAAATTGTCGAAGAGAGCAGATTTGCGCAACGCTGGGATCAGTCTTAAAAAGTAAAAAAATATATTTGCTTGAACGATTCACCGTTTTTTTCATCCGGTTAAATATGCAAAGATAAATGCGCAGAAATGTGTTTCTCAAACCGTTCATTTATCACAAAAGGATTGTTCGATGTCCAACAATGGCTCGTCACCGCTGGTGCTTTGGTATAACCAACTCGGCATGAATGATGTAGACAGGGTTGGGGGCAAAAATGCCTCCCTGGGTGAAATGATTACTAACCTTTCCGGAATGGGTGTTTCCGTTCCGAATGGTTTCGCCACAACCGCCGACGCGTTTAACCAGTTTCTGGACCAAAGCGGCGTAAACCAGCGCATTTATGAACTGCTGGATAAAACGGATATTGACGATGTTACCCAGCTTGCGAAAGCGGGCGCGCAAATCCGCCAGTGGATTATCGACACTCCCTTCCAGCCTGAGCTGGAAAATGCCATCCGCGAAGCTTATGCACAGCTTTCCGCCGATGACGAAAACGCCTCTTTTGCGGTGCGCTCCTCCGCTACTGCAGAAGATATGCCGGACGCTTCCTTTGCCGGTCAGCAGGAAACCTTCCTCAACGTTCAGGGTTTTGACGCCGTTCTCGTGGCAGTGAAACATGTATTTGCTTCTCTGTTTAACGATCGCGCCATCTCTTATCGTGTGCACCAGGGTTACGATCACCGTGGTGTGGCGCTCTCCGCCGGTGTTCAACGGATGGTGCGCTCTGACCTCGCATCTTCTGGCGTGATGTTCTCCATTGATACCGAATCCGGCTTTGACCAGGTGGTGTTTATCACTTCCGCATGGGGCCTTGGTGAAATGGTCGTGCAGGGCGCGGTTAACCCGGATGAGTTTTACGTCCATAAACCGACACTTGCAGCGAATCGCCCGGCTATCGTGCGCCGCACCATGGGGTCGAAAAAAATCCGCATGGTTTACGCGCCGACCCAGGAGCACGGCAAGCAGGTTAAAATCGAAGACGTACCGCAGGAACAGCGTGACATCTTCTCGCTGACCAACGAAGAAGTGCAGGAACTGGCAAAACAGGCCGTACAAATTGAGAAACACTACGGTCGCCCGATGGATATTGAGTGGGCGAAAGATGGCCACACCGGTAAACTGTTCATTGTGCAGGCGCGTCCGGAAACCGTGCGCTCACGCGGTCAGGTCATGGAGCGTTATACGCTGCATTCACAGGGTAAGATTATCGCCGAAGGCCGTGCTATCGGTCATCGCATCGGTGCGGGTCCGGTGAAAGTCATCCATGATATCAGCGAAATGAACCGCATCGAACCTGGTGACGTGCTGGTCACTGACATGACCGACCCGGACTGGGAACCGATCATGAAGAAAGCATCTGCCATCGTCACCAACCGTGGCGGTCGTACCTGTCACGCGGCGATCATCGCTCGTGAACTGGGCATTCCGGCGGTAGTGGGCTGTGGTGATGCAACAGAACGGATGAAAGACGGTGAGAACGTCACTGTTTCTTGTGCCGAAGGTGATACCGGTTACGTCTATGCGGAGTTGCTGGAATTTAGCGTGAAAAGCTCCAGCGTAGAAACGATGCCGGATCTGCCGTTGAAAGTGATGATGAACGTCGGTAACCCGGACCGAGCTTTCGACTTCGCCTGTCTGCCGAACGAAGGCGTGGGACTTGCGCGTCTGGAATTTATCATCAACCGTATGATTGGCGTCCACCCACGCGCACTGCTTGAGTTTGACGATCAGGAACCGCAGTTGCAAAACGAAATCCGCGAGATGATGAAAGGTTTTGATTCTCCGCGTGAATTTTACGTTGGTCGTCTGACTGAAGGGATCGCGACGCTGGGTGCCGCGTTTTATCCGAAGCGCGTCATTGTCCGTCTCTCTGATTTTAAATCGAACGAATATGCCAACCTGGTCGGTGGTGAGCGTTACGAGCCAGATGAAGAGAACCCGATGCTCGGCTTCCGTGGCGCGGGACGCTATGTTTCCGACAGCTTCCGCGACTGTTTCGCGCTGGAGTGCGAAGCAGTGAAACGTGTGCGCAACGACATGGGGCTGACCAACGTTGAGATCATGATCCCGTTCGTGCGTACCGTAGATCAGGCGAAAGCGGTGGTTGAGGAACTGGCGCGTCAGGGGCTGAAGCGTGGTGAGAACGGGCTGAAAATCATCATGATGTGTGAAATCCCGTCCAACGCCTTGCTGGCCGAGCAGTTCCTCGAATATTTCGACGGCTTCTCAATTGGCTCAAACGATATGACGCAGCTGGCGCTCGGTCTGGACCGTGACTCCGGCGTGGTGTCTGAATTGTTCGATGAGCGCAACGATGCGGTGAAAGCACTGTTGTCGATGGCGATTCGTGCCGCGAAGAAACAGGGCAAATATGTCGGGATTTGCGGTCAGGGTCCGTCCGACCACGAAGACTTTGCCGCATGGTTGATGGAAGAGGGGATCGATAGCCTGTCTCTGAATCCGGACACCGTGGTGCAAACCTGGTTAAGCCTGGCTGAACTGAAGAAATAAAATAAATACCCGGCGGCGTTTTGTCGCCGGGTTTATGTGATCCCCGAAGATGAAACTTATTCAATCTCTTCACAGACATCCTGAGTTAACCGCCGCATAATATCTTTTCTTAACAAAAACTTTTGTATTTTACCTGAGGCAGTGCGCGGTAGTTTTTCGATTACCACGATATGTTCAGGATATTTATATTTTGCGACCCGTTTACGGCTAAAAAAAGCCACCACCTCTTCCAGCGATAATGAATGATGCGGCGCTTTCAGCACGACATAAGCGCATGATCGTTCACCTAAACGTTCATCGGGCATTGCAACCACACAGGCATCGTGAATTTTAGGATGCTGCAATAAAATATCTTCCACTTCACGGCTGCTAATATTTTCGCCGCCGCGGACAATAATATCTTTTTTGCGTCCGGTAATTTTTATATAGCCAGCCTCATCCATACGGCAGAGATCGCCGCTGTAATACCAGCCTTCTTCATCCAGCGCACGGGCGGTTAATTCAGGTTCATCAAAATATCCCATAAACACATTGGGGCCACGCGAGGCTTCTTCACCTTCGCAACCTGGCGGTAAGGTCTTGCGTGCGTCATCGACCACTTTAATCTCTACACCTGCGGCAGCGTAACCATCGGTGTGCATAAAGCGCGACAAAGGATCATCGAGATTCACCACCGCATGCGGCGAACTTTCTGTGGAACCATAAACACTTAATAATTTAATGCCGCGCTGCTGGCATTCACGTGCCACTTTTTTGGGGATTGTGGTACCGCCGCAAAGAAAGAAGCGCAGCGCTGAAAGGTCTGCGGGTTGTTTCTCTAGTAAATTCAAAAGATCATAGACAAACGGCGTTGCGCCGAGCATACAGGTGCAACGCTGCTGCTCAAGCAGCGCGAGACACGCATCAGGAGTGAAAATATCTAACAACACGCTGCGAGCGCCAATCAAAAATGGTGCTGTTACGCCATGCAGAAAGCCCGTTGCGTGGCCGAGTGGCGCAGGCATCATAAAGACATCCTGCCAGGTCAGATTCAGCCGCGCGCAATAAGCCCGCTCACTGGCGAGAATATTGTTATGCGTTAGCATCACGCCCTTTGGCAGACCCTCGGTTCCGGAGGTAAACAGCACCGCAGCTAATTCATCGCCGTGGGTCGTTATCGCCGTGGTCAGTGGGGTATTGTCGGCGATAATCTGACTTAATGAGAGGGAAGAGGTGGCGGGAGCCAGTTTGTCCACGCCGACAATTTGTTGTAGTTGTGGAAGCTGATTTTGCAGCGGCAGGATTAAATCTACCGGACGCGTTTGTTTAAACAACGTCGGTGCAAAGAACATTTTTGCCTGACACTTATTAAGCACCCA
This sequence comes from Escherichia sp. AM3, assembly GCF_032029835.1. Classification (NCBI taxonomy): domain Bacteria; kingdom Pseudomonadati; phylum Pseudomonadota; class Gammaproteobacteria; order Enterobacterales; family Enterobacteriaceae; genus Escherichia; species Escherichia sp. AM3. The sequence goes on from NZ_JAVUPQ010000040.1 coordinate 30,125, forward strand.
CACCAGTTCTGCTTCCCGCCAGGAAGGCAACAGCGGTACGGAAACCGCACCGATTTTCAGGCAGGCAAGATAGATAACGGTAAATTCACACCAGCCTGGCAGTTGAAATGCGATGCGATCGCCTGATTCAATACCCTTCGCTAACATCCAGTTTGCCAGACAGCTCGCGGCGTGATCGAGTGCGCTATAGGTGTACGATGCTCCATGATTATCGACCACGGCAATTTTGTCTGGCATCGCACGAGCGGTCTGCTGCCAGTAATCGGCCAGCGAAGCATCGCCCCATAGCCCTTGCTGACGATACGCCGCACGACGTTGTTCGTTAAACGTTAATGTCACTTTCATTTTGGACTCTCGAAACAGAACATCAGGCCCGATGTGCGGGCCTGTGGGATGCGTGATTAGCCGTAACGGAAATCAATACCGAAGGTACCTGCGGGATATTTCCACTGTTCGAGAATAGTGTTACCGCACAACACCCGACAGGTGCCGCACTCCAGACAACCGGCAGAATCAAAATGAATGTTGCCGGCGTCATCCTGCTTATAAAGTCCGGCAGGGCAGGCTTTCATTAATTTACGGAATTCATTGATATCGGGATTTGCCGCCAAAATGATATGCGGGTGGCCCTCATCAACATGGAATTTATTGACGCCTAATTTGATGTCGACGTTAACCGTAGCGTTCTGGCTCATAGCGCGGTTGCTCCCTTAATGCCATCTTTCAGCAAGTTGATCAGCCCGATTTTCTTCGCATGTCCCATGATCATTTTGCGTACCGGCTGGTTTGGTTTGCCGTCAATGGTGAACATCTCGTTCATGATGTCGGCTACCATTCGTGGGTATTGGCTAAACAGGCGCGGGTTTTCCATCAGCGCCGGGATCTTGCGAAAATGCTGCATATCACGCATGACGCAGCTTTGTTCCAGCTCACGTTTGTATTGCGCAAGACTGCTGGCGGAGAAATCCGCGCGTTCTTTGGCGGCGATCACCGTTGTGGCGGCAGCCTGAGCCGATGCAATGGCTAAATCCATGCCGCGGACCGTAAAACCCAAATTCAGGCAGAAGCCTGCGGCGTCACCAACGATCATCACGCCCTCGTTAACCAGTTGCGGCACCATTGCCAGACCGCCTTCCGGCACCATATGCGCGGAATATTCAAGCAGTTTGCCGCCGCTAATCAGCGGGCGAATGGCGGGGTGTTGTTTAAAATCTTCCAGCATTTGCGGCACGCTTTTTTGCGCATGGGCGATATCACCCAATCCACAAACCAGCCCCAACGATATGGAATCCTTATTGGTATAGAGGAATCCGCCACCCATCAGGCCGTCAGAAGGGGAACCGGCAAACAGCCAGGCGGCACCTTCCTCGCCCGTAATATTAAAGCGATCGTTGATCTGTTCTGGTGTGAGGCCAATAACCTCTTTAACACCAACAGCGTAATGATGCGGATCGGAAGCGGGAACCATTCCCAGCGAGCGGCCAAGCATCGAGTTAACGCCATCAGCCAGAATCACCACATTCGTTTCGAGAATATCATCCCCAGCCTGGACGCCAGTGACCTTGTTTCCTTCACGAACCAGCGCATCGACGCGAACTCCCGGGATAAACTGTGCGCCCGCCTGCTCGGCATGTTCCATCAACCACGGGTCCAGACGATTACGCAATACGGTATAAGATGCGTGTTGCGGAACATCTGGTTGCTCGCGGTGAAAATCGAGGGTAACGGCGCTCTCTTCGGTTAAGAAGGAGATTTTCTCGCGTGTGACCTTGCGTTCTACCGGCGCTGATGCTGCAAAGCCTGGAATGATTGCTTCAAGTGTGTGGGCATAAAGGCGCCCGCCGGTCATGTTTTTACATCCGGCACTGTCGCCGCGTTCTATCACCAGGACATCCAGCCCGGCTCGTGCCATGACCAGTGCGGCAACGCTACCAGCAACGCCCGCACCGACCACAATGGCATCAAATTTGTCATCCGACATGCGTTATGCTCCCTTCCCGCTGCGTTTACAGCGGGAGATGTGGTTGAAAGGGGAATTAGCGGCTCAACTGGCTAATCAGGGCAGGGACGACTTTGTAGATATCGCCCACCAGACCGTAGTCGGCATAGTTGAAGATTGGCGCATTTTTATCTTTATTGATGGCGACAATCACTTTTGCGCCGTTGCCGCCAACCATATGTTGGATCTGCCCGGAGATCCCCAGCGTCAGGTAGAGATCGGATTTCAGCAACACGCCGGAGACACCGATATAACGTTCACGCTCCATCCAGTTCTCGCCTTCGGCAATTGGACGTGAACAGCCGACTTCAGCATTCAGCACCGCCGCCAGTTCGTGGACCATTTTCAGGTCATCCTGCGCTGCCAGACCACGACCGACGCCAACCACACGTTTTGCTTTGCTCAGGTCCACGCTGCTTGCCGCTTTCGCACGGCGCTCGCGACAGAGAATTTCATGACGCGGAGCAACATAAGGTACCGTTTCTGTCGGGCACTGATGAGAGTTATCACTGGCGCACGGTTCCTGAACACCGGGTGCAAGGGTAATGATCGCCAGCGAGCTGTTGATCTTTTCCTGAGCGAACGCTAACCCGCCATACATCCGGTGTTCGGCGCAAATGTGACCATCGACAATATCCACCGCCGCGGCATCGTTCACCAGCGCCGCATTCAGTTGCACACTTAACCGTGCTGCCAGAGCTTTACCACGTTTCGTCGTGGCCAGTAGCAACATAGCGGGGTGTTTATCTTTCAGCAGAGCAGCAATGCTTTCGGCGTAATTTTCAGTGCGTTGCAGCGCGTCGTTTTGCTCAAGAACATAAATACATTTTGGACCATAAGGCATAACTGCCTGCGCCTGGTCGGTATTTTGTACAATGGCATACACCTGTTGGCCCCATTGCTGAGCGCCGCCAAACAGTTCAGCATAACGTTCAGGATTATCGCTAAAGACCCAGACGCTGTTTAATTGACTCATCGTTTCTTCTCCGTAGGCTTCAGTTCAGGGCTTTCTTCAGATGTTCCGCCAGCTCGGCAATGGCCTCCGGCGAATCGTTATCGAGAATGATGTGCTTACGTTCTGTTTGCGGCGGTACGCGAATGCCGGTCAGTTCAGCAAGTGGTGCGCTCTGGCTCCAGCCAATATCACTTGCCTGCCACTGATTTACCGGTTTTTTACCCGCGCCGAGAATGGCTTTCATCGAAGGAATGCGTGGCACGTTAATATCGGAGGTGACGCAGAGCACGGCTGGAACAGAGAGTTCAATAACTTCAACGTCATCTTCAAGCGTGCGTTCAATCACCAGTGTATTGCCCTGACGCTGAATAGCACTCACTGCATTAATCACCGGAAGTTGCAGAATTTCTCCGACCAGCAAGCCAACCTGCTGGGCATAAAGGTCGCCGGAACCTTCACCAAAGATCAGTAAATCGAAGCCGATCTTTTCAACTGCTGCCGCCAGCGCTTTTGCGGTATCGAGAGGCAGTGCATGCTCAAGTTGTGCATCCTGCACCATATACAGGCTGTGCGGCCCGCGGGATAGCACGTCTTTGCGCACTTTCGAGTTCTGCAACAATGAGCCGCCAACGGTCAGCGCGGCTATCTCATCGTCATCTGTTGCAAGCTGGCTTGCAGCTTCAATGGCATTGAGATCGAACTGGCTGATTTTGGCGTCGGCATTGTCGAAATTCAGGGTGTATTCTGGAGTGACAACAATGTCCTGTTCTTCAGGCACCAGCTTAAAGCAGGTTATTATTTTCATGATTTCTCCTGTGAGTCGCATACGGAACCATCTCCGATGGAAGGTAAAAATGGCCTGAAAATAGTGTGCGATAGCGGTGCGGGGTTTTCGACGGAGCAAGCTGTTTTCCTTGCCAACAATCTTGCAAAAAAAATGCGATCGCTAAAACAAAAGTGCAATTTGCGGCAATATAGTTATTCCATGACCGTACAATCTTGCATTCAGTGTAAATAATCTTGTTTAGCTCTCGCTAAACGCGGTTGTATAACCGCAATACACGCCGTATTTTATCCGGCATATATTGTTTTTGCTTGCTCATGGAATAGGGAGGTTGTCATGTATCAACGCTGTTTTGATAATGCCAGTGAAACGCTGTTTGTCGCTGGTAAAACGCCACGGCTTTCACGTTTTGCATTTAGCGATGATCCAAAATGGGAGTCTGGACATCACGTTCATGACAATGAAACCGAGCTGATTTACGTCAAGAAAGGGGTGGCAAGGTTTACCATCGATTCTTCGTTATATGTCGCGCATGCAGATGATATAGTGGTGATAGAACGCGGCAGGCTGCATGCGGTGGCCTCTGACGTTAACGATCCGGCAACGACGTGTACCTGTGCGCTGTACGGCTTTCAGTTTCAGGGGGCTGAGGAAAATCATCTACTGCAACCGCATTCTTGTCCGGTAATTGCCGCGGGGCAGGGAAAAGAAGTCATTAAAACCTTATTTAATGAGCTAAGTGTGATTTTGCCGCAAAGTAAAAATAGCCAAACATCTTCGTTATGGGATGCATTTGCCTATACATTAGCAATTCTTTACTACGAAAACTTTAAAAATGCTTATCGTTCGGAGCAGGGGTATATTAAAAAAGATGTTCTGATAAAAGATATTCTTTTCTATCTGAATAATAATTATCGCGAAAAAATCACTTTAGAACAGTTATCGAAAAAATTTCGTGCCAGCGTCAGTTATATTTGCCATGAATTTACCAAAGAGTATCGTATTTCCCCAATTAACTATGTTATTCAACGGCGTATGACGGAAGCGAAATGGTTACTCACTAATACTGAATTATCACAGGCAGAGATCTCCTGGCGTGTGGGTTATGAAAATGTCGATCACTTTGGCAAACTGTTTTTGCGCCATGTCGGCTGTTCACCCAGCGATTACCGCAGGCAATTTAAAAACTGTTTTGCGGAACAAGAAATCCTATCTGAATTTCCTCAACCGGTAAGTCTTGTTGGATAAATCTGGCGGCGCAGTTTGTTAAGAAGCTGCGCCGCCTGCAGATTATTTGTTCTGATAGTCTTTCAGGATCTGCCGACCTGCTACGTAAATCATAATTTCGTCTGTACCGCCGCCGATACGTTCACAACGGACATCACGCCAGAAGCGGGAGACGCGCGCTTCATCGGTATAGCCCAGACCGCCCATGATTTGAATCGCATCATCAATGACTTCCATTGCGGTACGTGCGCAATACAGTTTTGCCAGCGCCGCGCTGGTGCGCAGTGACTGATGCTGATCGGCTTGCCATGCCACTTTCAGCACCATGTTGCGCATGTTGTCAATCTTAATCGCCATCAGCGCCAGTTTTTCCTGGATCATCTGGTTATGACCAATGGGCTTACCAAAAGCGATACGTTGGTTGGCATAGCGGGCGGCATCTTCAAAGGTGCATTCGGCAAAGCCGGTGCTGCGCGCGGCGTTGATCAGGCGCTCCATCTCAAAGTTGTACATCACATTGAGGAAACCCATTCCTTCTTCGCCCACCATGTCGCTCTCTTCAACTTCCACGTTGTCGAGATAGACTTCGCAGGTGCTGAGCATATGCCAGCCGATTTTATGCAGCGGGTTAATCTTAATGCCGGGCTTACTGGAGTCGACCCACCACAGGGTGAAGGCTTTTTTGGGATCTTTCGGTTGCGGATCGCGCGCCAACACCAGCATATACGGGTACTCTTTCGCACCGGTAATAAAGGTTTTCTGTCCGTTGATGTAAACCTTGCCGTTTTTACGCGTGTAAGTGGTGGTGGCACTGTTGTTATCTGAGCCAGCACCTGGTTCCGTCAACGCCAGGGCATAGGCGGGGTCGCCGGTTTCCAGGGTGCTTTCTGCCGTTTTACGTAGCTGCTCTGCAGAACCGAAACGGCGCATACTGTGAATACATTGACCGTTGGTAATTAAAAATGCCGGAGCACCGCATTTTGACACTTCCATCAGCGCCAGCATTTGGGTGACGTAATCCGCAGGGATACCACCAAATTCTTCCGGCACGCCAAGCATGGAAATACCGTTATCCGCCAGCGCCCGCATAAACTCACGCGGATATGTCCCGTTTTGATCGCAGGTGCGGAAATACTCTTCCGGAAAGTTAGTCGTAATCAGTTCGCGAATACTGGCCAGCAGCAGTTCTTGTTCTTCAGTTAAAGAAAAATCCATCATTATACTCCTGTTAATGAGCCGCTTCAGGCAGGACAAAACCCATCGCCGCATCGATAAATAATCTTTCGTCCATCAGTTTGAGTTCTGGCGAAATCACTGGGGTGAAATCCATTTTGTCGAGAATATCTTTTTGTAAATCGACGCCAGGGGCGATTTCGATTAAATGCAGGCCGTCTTCTTTCAGCGTGAATACTGCGCGCTCAGTGATATAACGAACATCCAGCCCTCGCTCGAGAGCGATTTTTCCGCTGAAAGTAATTTCCGGTAGTTCCCGAATAAATTTCTTCACCCGTCCTTCCTGGACGATATTTAATTTGCCGTCGGTAATTTCTGTTTTTAAACTGCCCGCAGTTAATGTGCCGCAGAAAATGATTTTCTTCGAAGTGGCACTGATATCAATAAATCCACCGGTGCCCATGATTTTACCATTGAATTTATGCACGCCGACGTTACCGTGCTGGTCGACTTCAGCAAAACTCAAATAACAAACATCCAGACCGCCACCGTGATAAAAATCAAACTGGGACGTCATATCCAGAATGGCACGGGTATTCACGTTCGCGCCAAAGGCGATCCCCTGTGAAGTAATTCCGCCAATCGGACCTGTTTCTACCGTCAGAATAAAGTCATCAGCACAACCTTCTTCTCGGGCGACCAGGCCAATGCCGTCAGCAATACCGACGCCGACATTCCCCACCGCGCCTTTACGCATTTCGAATAATGCGCGCCGCGCAACTAATTTACGTTGGTTTAGGGGCAGGCTAAGTTTGGTACTGTCATCAAGGGTGAAGTCACCAGAAATAAAGCGGTTAACCGGTGCACCGCCATACAGTTGGGTTTGATCCGGATCGACCACCACAATATCCACCAGATAACCCGGAATACGGACAGATTTAGGATGCAGCGTGGCTTTCTTAACCATTTTCTGCACCTGCATCATCACAATACCGCCGTTATTGTGCACCGCCTGGGCAATAACCAATGCGTCGAGATACATCACCTCATCTTCAAAAGTGGCGTAGCCTTCGCTGTCGCAGGTGGTAGCGCGAATGAAGGCGATATCTGGCGCAATCGCTTTGTAATAGAGATATTCTTTGTTATCAAACTCGACCAGTTTAATCAGGTCTTCTTTAGTGACTTCATTCAGTTTGCCGCCTTGCTGGCGTGGATCGACAAATGTCCCGATGCCAATATCACTAATAATACCAGGCTGGTGGGCTGCGGCGGCGCGTAAGGTTTGTGTAAGTACACCTTGTGGATAGTTATAAGCAATAATTTTATTTTGTTCTGCGAGATCAGAAATACGCGGCGATTGTCCCCAGTGACCGCATAATGCCCATTTCAGCAGACCTTCTTGCGCCAGCGGACTAATACCGCGGTCGGCGCGATCGCCAAGCCCTGTTGGACTAATAATCGATAAATTACGTGGCGTTTGAGTCTGTTTATATTTATCAGCAAGAGCAGTAATTAACGTGGTGGCTTCCAGAATACCGCCGCCAGCGCCTAACACACAAAGTGTTGCTTCGTCGGGAATATAATTCACCGCTTCCTGTGCCGACAGGACCGGCACTCGTCCATTAATACGAGGTGGTTTTACAGGTTTCATTGTTAATTCCTGATTCAGGTGTGATTTTCCCTACGCCAGATGGATAATTAGCGCACAGAGACTCACGAAATATTTTTATTAAATACGGTTGAATATATTTTTTTAGTTCGGCGGGGGAGGATATTCCCGCCGAAATATTATTGCTTATGCCTGATGTAAAATAGTTAATACTGTGCGTAAATCAGTTACCGAGATTTGCCCTGGCGCAGAGGCTTTTTTTACCGCACCAAAAGTTGCCGCCGACCCAAATACTTCACCAGCCAGACGAGAAATTACGCCAGTTTTTGCCATCGACATCGTGATGATTGGACGATCGGCATACTGCTCCTGCATCTCCAGGGTCGCGGCAAGCAACGTCAGCACATCGCTGGTACTTTGCGGCATCAGCGCAATCTTAGGAATATCGGCGTCGAAGGATTGCATTTTGCGCAGACGGGCAATGATTTCTTCGGCTTCCGGCGTTTTATGGAAGTCATGGTTGGACATGACAACTTTCACATCATGCGCGTGGGCGTAGGCGACGGTTTCTTTAACCTGATCATCGCCGGTAAATAACTCCAGATCGATCATATCAACCAGGCCGCTGTCGATGGCTGCACGATTGAGAGCAATATAAGCCTCGGTGGAAATCGCCTGCTCGCCGCCTTCTTTGGCACTGCGGAAGGTAAACAGCAGCGGTTTTTCTGGCATGGTTTCACGGAGAATTTTTGCCGCCGCCATGACAGACTCCACATTGGAGAGGTCGGCAAAGTGGTCCACACGCCATTCCAGAATATCAAAGTCCGCTTCACGATAGGCGAGAGCTTCGGATTTCACGCGGGCGATATCTTTCGCCATCAGCGAGACGATGATTTTAGGTGCGCCCGCACCAATGACGAGATCTTTTACAGTTACGGTTTTCATTTTTTACCCTTTCTGCACGCGGTCAGCCTGTCAGGCACCGAACCCCATGACCTGTTTAACATATTCCAGAGGGAAATCTTTGCCAGTCCATAACGTGAACTGTTCAGCCCCTTGCCACAACAACATGCCGTATCCATCAATCGTTTTGCAACCAGCTTGTTGCGCCTGCTGCAATAACTTCGTCATATGCGGGTTATACACGCATTCAGTGACCAGCAGTCCCGGATGTAACAGACTGATATCATTAACCAATGATTCATTCTCAAGGGGTTTCATACCCACTTTTGTGCCATTGGTTAAAATGTCGGCGGAAGCCAGGGCTTCAGCAAAGGCTTGCTGATCGGCGAGATCGGTAACCGTGACGACACAATCGGTGTTTTCGTTAACCCGCTGCGCGAAGGCGAGGGCTTTATCGAAGAACTCATCCCGACGGTTAAAGAGTTTAATTTCTTTTAAACCTTCAATTGCCCCCTGCGCGCCAATCGCCGTTGAGGCACCTCCGGCCCCTAACAGCACCATTGTTTTGCCTTTGATATCAAAACCGCTCTCTTTAATGGCTCGAATATGGCCCGTGCCGTCGGTGTTATAGCCGCGCAGGTAGCCATCATCATTAACGATGGTGTTGATGGCACCCACCAGTTTGGCTGCTGGCGTTAATTCATCAACATATTCACACGCCAGTTGTTGGTAATGACTCCAACTTATTGATAGTGTTTTATGTTCAGATAATGCCCGATGACTTTGTCATGCAGCTCCACC
>NZ_JAVUPQ010000041.1:0-38703 GCF_032029835.1 Escherichia sp. AM3
TCGGTGGAGCTGCATGACAAAGTCATCGGGCATTATCTGAACATAAAACACTATCAATAAGTTGGAGTCATTACCATCGATCGCCAGTCTGGTCGCCCAGAAACGTACATGGCGTGACTGCGTCTTTATTAATAACCAAATAAGGCTGAAGACTTTCTAAAACAATGTCTCTTCTGTTCAGGATACTGATTATTATATTAACATTAGTGTCAAGTTGCTCATTAAAGTTCTCCCTTAGCAATACGTTGAGAACTTCATCTTCTATATTAAGCAACTGGCTAAGGAAATTTTCTCCTTCAGCCATGATTCCCAAATGTCCCGTTGCAAAAAGCGCGTACAAAACTGCACCGACTGAGCCATCGGTATCGCCAAAATAGGTCGGCCTGGTACTTGTGGGATCAACAGGTGAACAATTGGAGAAATAGGTTCTGTCAGCGAACTGGGGTTTTATCATTGTTTCGAATTTAATATCAAATACATTGTATTGCGATATTTTCCAGTTCCAGATGGGTTTGTACGACTCAGTAACTGCAACATCATTAGCATCATCATTTACTGTCATATTATTAAGTAAATAAACAATGCTGCACCAATTAATATCGGTATTATCAAGATAGCAGCCGTAATTTATACTATTAATTGTCACAATAAACTGATAATTATTATCCCTACGTAGAATATGAGCGCGCATGCCCGATAGCATACTATATTTTTTTGAATGATTCGTTTGTATGGTAAATGAAATTTTGTCATCTTGAATAGATTGTTGGAAACGTTCTATTTGCCAATCATCAATTTTTTCTACAACTTCACCGAGCATTGTCCTGGCAATACTTGATATATCATCACCTATACCATTTGCAATATACCCAAACAGTTCTTTAGTGAAGTTGGTAACATGCTCTTGCACCATATCATTTGTTGCGATTGTCGTTGTACTGCCGTTAGTGCCTGCCACAGTTCCAATTTTCATCTTTTACCTCATATTATTCACCGCGAGGAATACATAGTTAACATTTTATCTTATGACATACACCTCATATTCGATGGAAAAATAATTATATTTTGCACAAATCATTCAGCCTTAAAGCATAATATGAAATTTCTTATCTCATAGCAGAGAAAGTCCCTAAAGATTGTAGAGGCGTCATCAGTACATACCTCTACAATCGATTAATAAAACCTATGAAATACTGGCAGGATTAAAAAGACATACCACCGTATTCATGGAGTTTTAATGAGATTGAAAACAACTAAGCCCTGAGGAATAAATTATTTTATTATTTTTATCACGTGCTTCCTTCAGGGAATTTAGCCCCATAATACCATTATCAAATTGTTGATTCTGATCTACCCCGACCCCATGATGCCCATATTTTTGTCTAATGTATTTGCTGGGGTCTTCACCTTTGAGTGTCTCCCCACATATGAAGATACGTTTACGTGCTGGTCTGAAATCAGTAGTGTTATCAAAATAATTAGCATATACAGGTGTGGGTTTCAAAGTATTGCTTCGGATTAGATGGAATAGAGGATCATCCATGTGTTCTTTATGTTTTTTATTAAAAATATTGGCTAATTCCTCAGGATCAGTAGGATTTTTCATCTGATTAAATGGAACCTGCAAAGCACCGAGACAATAACATTTTTTTTCTTCATCTCTTATTATTCCGTGATGACTGGTTAAAACTTGCCTTTCTGAGTCATAATTACAAACATCGAGCGTTTTAATTAAGTTATACGTATCACCGGCAGAGAGTTTATGATTTGCTAGTCGTGCAGTATAGTTACCATTAAAATTGATTTCATGATTTCCAGCCAGAACGACGACATTTTTATTAATACGGCTATCTTTATTACCCTCCATATTTCGCATAGAATTTAGCAAAGTAAGGATATATTTATCACCAAAAATAGTACTAAATCTATCGCCTGTATGATCCCCAAGGAAGATACAAGGGGTTATCGCATCGTCCTTTAAAAAAACATGTTGATGCAACTCATTCAAGATCATGTCTCTCGTATTTAATAAATCGTAGAGCACTTTATTATTTTTATGTTTGTATGCAGATGAAGCCATCTCTTCGTGTTTTAATAATTCACATAATAAACTCCAACCCTTTTCCCTGATGCCTATATGCCCTGAAACGAGCAATGCATAAAGTACAGCGCCTACTCTTCCATCTGTATCGCCAAAATAAGCCGTGTTGGCATTTTGTGGGTTAATCACACCACACTGTTTATAGAAGTCTATTTTTGAAAACACAGATCTAACATAGCTATCAAACTTTTCCTTAGTAAACGTCTCCTTAGAGACATCCCAACGCCAGTCAGGTTTGAAATTACCACTAAGAAGAGTAAAGAAATTTCTCGCTATGATAGAAAGCCCATCAACTTTATAAATTATATCTGATTTATCTCCAGAGGAATTAATAAAATAATAACCGCCCTTACACTCAACAGTAACGGTAATGGGAGACGATAATTTTAACACATGGTTATTGTCTGGTATAATTGTAAAGATAAACGTATCAGTAGTATTGTCGGCGAATCTATTATATTCTTGAATATCTATAGAAGGTTCACTATTGTAAAACCATACTTTCTCCATCTGGTGACTACGATCATTTACCTTCCAGTGACCATGTTGCAGGAAATAGATGATATGCAGGCCAAAATCGTTATCTATTTGCGAATCATTATCCAGTTTATCAAATTCAACTATCTTTGCACGATGTGTTTTATCAACCTTGCCATGGTGTTGATGACTGTTAACTTTATCTGAATGCTTATCTTGATGGCTTGAAGAGATGTTTCTAATCTGATTGTCAATTGCTTTCATAAATAACCTGTGATATTTTTGAATTGTTTGTAACAAAATAAATGATACTTGTCTGAAAAACAGATTTACGACGATATAAAATAATAATACTTATATGTTCGCTGATTTTAAGCACCGAGACTATCCGGTCTTTTACCAAATAATGAAGAATAATCCCTCCCTGGAAGATAATTGTAAAAAACAACAGCATAAGAATTAATCTTAGGATAAATTTTTATTTATCATGGCCTTTTGAACGCTGAAAAGTAGCGCTCTGCAAAGTAAACCCCGCTATAGTTATGCTATGCATTTGTCTTTAATGATATCTCGTCATTATATTAACAGGATGAAATTATCATTAATGCATATTTCAATATTAGCAGGGATACCTGAGGAGTTTAAAGTGAACATATATATCGGGTGGCTTTTCAAATTAATCCCTTTGATTATGGGCTTAATTTGTATCGCGTTAGGTGGCTTTGTGCTGGAAAGTTCAGGGCAAAGCGAGTATTTCGTCGCGGGTCATGTGCTGATTTCTCTGGCGGCCATATGCCTGGCATTATTCACTACCGCATTTATTATCATTTCGCAGCTCACGCGCGGCGTTAATACGTTTTACAATACATTGTTCCCCATTATTGGCTATGCGGGGTCAATTATCACCATGATATGGGGTTGGGCACTGTTAGCAGGCAATGATGTGATGGCAGACGAGTTTGTCGCCGGCCATGTTATTTTCGGCGTTGGTATGATTGCCGCCTGTGTATCGACGGTGGCAGCGTCATCCGGTCACTTTCTGCTCATTCCCAAAAATGCAGCGGGGAGCAAGAGCGACGGAACACCGGTACAGGCTTATTCTTCATTAATCGGTAACTGCCTCATTGCCGTTCCCGTTTTACTCACCCTGCTCGGTTTCATTTGGTCTATTACGCTGTTACGTAGTGCTGACATAACTCCGCATTATGTCGCGGGTCACGTATTGCTTGGGTTAACCGCAATCTGTGCCTGTCTAATTGGCCTTGTTGCCACAATTGTCCATCAAACACGTAATACGTTTTCAACTAAAGAACACTGGCTGTGGTGTTATTGGGTTATTTTTCTCGGCTCAATCACGGTACTGCAGGGGATATACGTCTTAGTCAGTTCCGATGCAAGCGCCCGACTGGCTCCCGGCATTATTCTTATTTGCCTCGGAATGATCTGTTACAGCATATTCTCAAAAGTCTGGCTACTGGCACTGGTATGGAGACGTACCTGTTCGTTAGCCAACAGAATACCGATGATTCCCGTCTTCACCTGCCTGTTTTGCCTTTTCCTGGCATCGTTTCTTGCGGAAATGGCGCAGACCGACATGGGATATTTTATTCCTTCGCGGGTTTTGGTCGGTTTGGGAGCGGTATGCTTTACGTTGTTCTCAATCGTTTCAATATTAGAAGCAGGTTCTGCTAAAAAATAATTGCAACGTACCGGATAAAACCAGCGTTGACCATTTGCGTAACGCTGGTTTTTCTTAGGCATCATGAAATAACGCAGCATTAATGCATAGTGGTTAAGGATAAAAAAACAACAAAGTTACTGTCTTTTTCAGCCTGTTCATATTTTATAAAGATCTGGCCACTGGGTGAGTTTTCAATCACCTTTCCTTCCACCTTATATTAAGCCTGGAGGGTTTCAGTTCACGGGCTCATTAGAAAATAATCACAAGATAGCCACTATCAAAATTAGCTCATTTTTAATGCGGCTCTAATAATTTTCATCTTTAGGTAACAGGTCAGGACGACTTCGCTGCAATCAAATCCTGCGCACAAGCCCATGCACTCGACCACGCCCACTGGAAGTTATAGCCCCCCAGCCAGCCGGTGACGTCCATCACTTCGCCGATGAAGTACAGCCCAGGCACTTTGCGCGCTTCCATCGTCCGTGAAGAGAGTTCGTTGGTGTCCACGCCGCCGAGCGTCACTTCGGCAGTGCGATAGCCTTCAGTGCCGTTGGGTTGTACGCGCCAGTCGGTCAATGTGCTAATCAGTGCCTGTTGGTCACGCACGTTGAGCTGTTTTAGCGAAACATCCGGGATTTGCCCGAGTTGCTGTAAGCGTTCAACCAACCGCTTCGGTAGATGAACCGCCAGTGTGTTTTTCAGGCTCTGATTCGGATGTGCGTTACGCTGCTCATTCAGGAAGGTTTCGAGGTCCACATCAGGTAGCAGATTGATACTGACAAATTCACCCGGTTGCCAGTAGCTTGAAATCTGCAACACCGCCGGTCCAGACAAGCCGCGATGGGTGAAGAGTAAGTTCTCACGGAAAACGATGCCGTTTTCAGCGGTAATCACGGAAGGCACCGCCACGCCCGCCAGCACCTGTAACTCTTCGAGCAACGGTTTATGCAGAGTGAATGGCACCAGACCCGCACGGGTCGGCAGCACGTTGAGGCCAAATTGTTCGGCAATCTTATAACCAAACGGCGACGCGCCCAGCCCCGGCATTGACAGCCCACCGGTCGCGATGACCAGCTTTTCGCAACCGACAGTCATGCCGTTCAGTTCAAGCGTGAAGCCTGTTTCATCCTTCGCCACACTCAGCACTTCGCTACGCAATCTGAAGGTTACATTGCCCTTCTCGCACTCATCCACCAGCATGTCGACAATCTGCTGCGCGGAGTCATCGCAGAAGAGTTGTCCTAACGTTTTCTCGTGCCAGGCGATGCCGTGTTTATTGACCAGATCAATGAAATCCCACTGGGTAAAACGCGCGAGTGCAGACTTACAAAAATGCGGATTCTGGCTCAGATAAGCGCCTGGTTCGACATAAAGGTTGGTAAAGTTGCAGCGCCCACCGCCAGACATAAGGATTTTGCGCCCTGGTTTTTTACCATTATCGATCAGCAGAACCCGGCGTCCTGCCTGACCTGCCAGCGCAGAACAGAACATACCCGCCGCACCAGCGCCTATAATAATGGCATCAAACCTTTCCACGTTGCGCTCCTCTTAGAAAAAACGGGCGTGAATTGTAAAGATTCCTCAGTGGTCGCACCAGCATCAATATTACTAAAAGGAAGTATTTGCCTGAATTATATAAGATAATTATTTTTTGAGTGAAATCCATACAGGAGGCAAATCAAAAAAAGTCTATATTTCACTTTGCCCGCGCCGCGAAAGTCACTGATAATGCGCCGCGTTCATGTCCTCAAAATGGCGTAACGTCCTATGCTACATTTGTTTGCTGGCCTGGATTTGCATACCGGGCTGTTATTATTGCTTGCACTGGCTTTTGTGCTGTTCTACGAAGCCATCAATGGTTTCCATGACACAGCCAACGCCGTGGCAACCGTTATCTATACCCGCGCGATGCGTTCTCAGCTCGCCGTGGTTATGGCGGCGGTGTTCAACTTTTTGGGTGTTTTGCTGGGTGGTCTGAGTGTTGCCTATGCCATTGTGCATATGCTGCCGACGGATCTGCTGCTTAATATGGGATCGTCTCATGGCCTTGCCATGGTGTTCTCTATGTTGCTGGCGGCGATTATCTGGAACCTGGGTACCTGGTACTTTGGTTTACCTGCATCCAGCTCTCATACGCTGATTGGCGCGATCATCGGGATTGGTTTAACCAATGCGTTGATGACCGGGACGTCAGTGGTGGATGCACTCAATATCCCGAAAGTATTAAGTATTTTCGGTTCTCTGATCGTTTCCCCTATTGTCGGCCTGGTGTTTGCTGGCGGTCTGATTTTCTTGCTGCGTCGCTACTGGAGCGGCACCAAGAAACGCGCCCGTATCCACCTGACCCCAGCGGAGCGTGAAAAGAAAGACGGCAAGAAAAAGCCGCCGTTCTGGACGCGTATTGCGCTGATCCTTTCCGCTATCGGCGTGGCGTTTTCGCACGGCGCGAACGATGGTCAGAAAGGCATTGGTCTGGTTATGTTGGTATTGATTGGCGTCGCACCAGCAGGCTTCGTGGTGAATATGAATGCCACTGGCTACGAAATCACCCGTACCCGTGATGCCATCAACAACGTCGAAGCTTACTTTGAGCAGCATCCTGCGCTGCTGAAACAGGCTACCGGTGCTGATCAGTTAGTACCGGCTCCGGAAGCTGGCGCAACGCAACCCGCGGAGTTCCATTGCCATCCGTCGAATACCATTAACGCGCTCAACCGCCTGAAAGGCATGTTGACTACCGATGTGGAAAGCTACGACAAGCTGTCGCTTGATCAACGTAGCCAGATGCGCCGCATTATGCTGTGCGTTTCTGACACTATCGACAAAGTGGTGAAGATGCCTGGCGTGAGTGCTGACGATCAGCGCCTGTTGAAGAAACTGAAGTCCGACATGCTTAGCACCATCGAGTATGCACCGGTGTGGATCATCATGGCGGTCGCGCTGGCGTTAGGTATCGGTACGATGATTGGCTGGCGTCGTGTGGCAACGACTATCGGTGAGAAAATCGGTAAGAAAGGCATGACCTACGCTCAGGGGATGTCTGCCCAGATGACGGCGGCAGTGTCTATCGGCCTGGCGAGTTATACCGGGATGCCGGTTTCCACTACTCACGTACTCTCCTCTTCTGTCGCGGGGACGATGGTGGTAGATGGCGGCGGCTTACAGCGTAAAACCGTAACCAGTATTCTGATGGCCTGGGTGTTTACCCTTCCGGCTGCGGTACTGCTTTCCGGCGGGCTGTACTGGCTCTCCTTGCAGTTCCTGTAATCGTACACACCAAAACGAGCGGGTCAGCTGGCCCGCTTCAGATTGTTGACATAGTGCGCTTTGTTCATGCCGGATGCGGCGTGAACGCCTTATCCGGCCTACAAAAACATGCAAATTCAATAGATTGCAGAGATTATGTAGGCCTGATAAGCGTAGCGCATCAGGCAATTTTGCGTTTGTAATCAGTCTCGAGCGGGTCAGTTTACTGGCCCGCTTTTTTTATACGTTATTATTGCTGAAGTGCTTAATGCCAAATCATCAATGCAATCAGGCTGACCACCACCAGACCACACAATGCGCTGGTCAGAATAAACTGCCGACGCACCCGCTCACAGCGGCGAATAAATTCATCATCGTGATGATCGCGATAACGTTGGGCATAGATATACCAAACGAGACGCACCTGTTTGTTGGGTTGGCCATGTGAGGTAAAAAAGCCCCCTCCATCAACATATTGATAGAGCAATGGATCGCAGTTACGCAGTACCACTAACAACGCGCGTAGTGATGAGAAATAGCGCGCCATGTTAACAATGCAAACGACACATAAAGCCCAAAATAATGCGACGGTGCTTATCATACCTCCTCCCCGGCGACCTGCCCGCGGAGTTCCACCCCGGGGCTACCGCTCCCGATACGCTGCCAATCAGTTAACACCAGGTCCTGGAGAAACCGCTTTTGTGGTGACCAACATCCGAGCGGCTCTATAGATAGTGTAGGAGATCAGGTTGTTTTTTTTCCAGAAGGTTAACCACTATCAATATATTCATGTCGAAAATTTGTTTATCTAACGGGTAAGCAAGGCGGATTGACGGATCATCCGGGTCGCTATAAGGTAAGGATGGTCTTAACACTGAATCTTTACGGCTGGGTTAGCCCCGCGCACGTAGTTCGCAGGACGCGGGTGACGTAACGGCACAAGAAACGCTAGCTGGCCAGTCATCGACAACTTTATGGAAGGAGTAACACTATGGCTTATAAACACATTCTCATCGCGGTCGATCTCTCCCCGGAAAGCAAAGTTCTGGTAGAGAAAGCAGTCTCTATGGCTCGCCCCTACAATGCGAAAGTTTCTCTGATCCACGTAGATGTAAACTACTCTGACCTATACACCGGGCTTATTGATGTGAATCTGGGTGATATGCAGAAACGCATCTCAGAAGAGACACATCATGCGCTGACCGAGCTTTCCACTAATGCAGGCTACCCAATCACTGAAACCCTGAGCGGCAGCGGCGACCTGGGCCAAGTTCTGGTCGATGCAATCAAGAAATACGATATGGATCTGGTGGTTTGTGGTCACCACCAGGACTTCTGGAGCAAACTGATGTCTTCCGCACGTCAGCTGATCAACACCGTTCACGTTGATATGCTGATTGTTCCGCTGCGCGACGAAGAAGAATAATCTTCCCTCTACGACGTGTTCCTGAACGCCCGCATATGCGGGCGTTTTGCTTTTTGGCGCGCCTTGTTACCTGATCCAGCGTAAACACCTTATCTGGCCTACGGTCTGCGTTCGCAATCAAAATCCCCAGCCAATACAATATTTAACACCATCATATTTTCCATCATTAGTGTGATCAGCTGGTTATTTTCTGTTGTAATAGTGTATTAATCTATTCACCGCATCAATATTAAGAATCTCTGACAGATGTAAACTTTTTCGCGCGTTATCCCTTACGCGTTCATACTTTTCAGGATGGTATTGGAAGGTTAATAAATATGAATACAACAACACCCATGGGGATGCTGCAGCAACCTCGCCCATTTTTCATGATCTTTTTTGTCGAGTTATGGGAGCGATTCGGCTACTACGGCGTGCAGGGCGTACTGGCGGTTTTCTTCGTTAAACAGCTTGGATTCTCGCAAGAGCAGGCTTTTGTCACTTTTGGTGCTTTTGCTGCGCTGGTCTATGGCCTCATTTCCATTGGCGGCTATGTCGGCGACCACCTGCTGGGGACCAAACGCACCATTGTTCTTGGTGCACTTGTGCTGGCGATTGGCTACTTCATGACCGGCATGTCGCTACTTAAGCCTGACCTGATTTTCATCGCCCTGGGGACTATCGCTGTAGGTAACGGCCTGTTTAAAGCTAACCCAGCCAGCTTGCTTTCGAAGTGCTATCCGCCGAAAGATCCGCGGCTTGATGGCGCATTCACCCTGTTCTATATGTCGATCAACATCGGCTCGTTGATAGCGTTATCGCTGGCCCCTGTGATCGCTGATAGATTCGGTTATTCAGTCACCTACAACCTGTGCGGGGCGGGGTTAATTATCGCATTACTGGTTTACATCGCCTGTCGTGGAATGGTGAAAGACATTGGTTCTGAACCCGACTTCCGGCCAATGAGCTTCAGCAAACTGTTGTACGTGTTACTTGGCAGCGTGGTGATGATCTTCGTATGCGCATGGCTGATGCACAACGTAGAAGTCGCCAATCTGGTGCTGATTGTTCTCTCCATCGTCGTCACCATCATCTTCTTTCGTCAGGCATTCAAGCTGGATAAAACCGGGCGCAATAAAATGTTTGTCGCCTTTGTCCTGATGCTCGAAGCGGTGGTGTTTTACATTCTCTACGCCCAGATGCCAACATCGCTGAACTTCTTTGCCATCAACAACGTGCATCATGAAATTCTCGGTTTTTCCATCAACCCGGTCAGCTTCCAGGCGCTTAACCCGTTCTGGGTGGTACTCGCCAGCCCAATACTGGCAGGCATTTACACGCATCTGGGTAACAAAGGCAAAGACCTCTCGATGCCGATGAAATTTACTCTCGGCATGTTTATGTGCTCACTGGGCTTTTTGACGGCGGCAGCTGCGGGAATGTGGTTTGCGGATGCACAAGGGCTGACATCGCCATGGTTTATCGTGCTGGTGTACTTATTCCAGAGCTTAGGTGAACTGTTTATTAGCGCCCTTGGCCTGGCGATGATTGCTGCCCTGGTGCCGCAGCATTTGATGGGCTTTATTCTCGGGATGTGGTTCCTGACGCAGGCTGCCGCGTTCTTGCTGGGCGGCTATGTGGCAACATTTACCGCGGTGCCGGACAACATTACCGATCCGCTTGAGACGTTGCCCGTCTATACCAACGTGTTTGGTAAGATTGGTCTGGTCACGCTGGGCGTTGCAGTAGTGATGCTGTTGATGGTGCCGTGGCTGAAACGCATGATTGCGACGCCGGAAAGCCATTAATTATTCTTGCAGAAAGCAGGGTAGCGTTATCGCTACCCTGTTTTAGTTTTACACTGGCGTACCTGCATAGATATCAAAGCGATGCCCTTTAGTGACTACCGCGTTTGGCGTGGCGACATTCGCCAGCGGTGGCGCGTAGTCCGGGCGCTTTACCACCACGCGTTTGGTCGCCAGCAAGCGTGCAGGCTCCAGTAATCCATCGGCATCAAGATCCGGTCCCACCAGCGACTGAAAGACACGCATCTCTTTTTTCACTAGCGCGCTTTTCTGCTTATGCGGGAACATCGGGTCGAGATAAACCACCTGCGGGCGCGGGGTAATATCAGTCAGCGCCGTCAGGCTGGAGGCGTGAATTAACTGCAACCGCTCCTGCAACCAGCCGCCGATTTCCGCATCCGCATAACCACGCGCCAGGCCGTCGTCGAGTAGCGCGGCAACCACTGGATTACGCTCCAGCATCCGCACGCGGCAGCCGACTGAAGCCAGTACAAAGGCATCGCGCCCAAGTCCTGCAGTGGCATCCACCACATCCGGCAAATAATCGCCTTTAATGCCCACCGCTTTCGCCACCGCCTCACCGCGACCACCGCCGAATTTGCGTCGGTGCGCCATCGCTCCGCCAACAAAATCAACAAAGATGCCGCCAAGTTTTGGCTCATCACGCTTGCGCAATTCCAGATGTTCCGGCGTTAACACCAGCGCCATCAGGTTGTCTTCATCGTGCTCCAGCCCCCAGCGGGCCGCCAGAACAGATAAGGCACCGTCTCCGGTGCCTGTTTCATCAATTAAGCAGATTTTCACTGAATGATCAGCCCTTAATGCCGTAATGCTCCAGCATCGCATCCAGCTGCGGTTCACGACCACGGAAGCGTTTGAACAGATCCATCGGCTCTTCTGAACCGCCACGGCTCAGAATGTTGTCGAGGAACGACTGCCCGGTTTCACGGTTGAAAATGCCCTCTTCCTCAAAGCGCGAGAAAGCATCTGCCGCCAGTACGTCAGCCCACAGGTAGCTGTAGTAACCTGCGGCATAACCACCGGCGAAAATATGGCTGAAAGCGTGCGGGAAACGGCCCCAGGACGGAGATGGCACCACGGCAACCAGTTTCTTGATTTCTGCCAGAGTTTCGAGGATTTTTGCCCCCTGATCCGGGCGGAACTCGGCATGAAGGCGGAAATCAAACAGGCCGAACTCCAGCTGACGCAGAATAAACAGCGCCGCCTGGTAGTTCTTCGCCGCCAGCATTTTATCCAGCAACTCTTTCGGCAGCGGTTCGCCGGTTTCATAGTGACCAGAGATAAACGCCAGCGCCTCCGGCTCCCAGCACCAGTTTTCCATAAACTGACTCGGCAGTTCGACCGCATCCCACGGCACACCGCTGATACCGGAAACACCAGCGGTTTCGATGCGGGTCAGCATATGGTGCAGGCCGTGACCGAACTCGTGGAAGAGGGTGATCACTTCGTCGTGAGTGAACAGCGCCGGTTTACCATTTACCGGGCGGTTGAAGTTACAAGTCAAATACGCGACCGGTTTTTGCAAAGAACCATCAGCTTTACGCATCTGGCCTACGCAGTCATCCATCCACGCCCCGCCGCGCTTGTTTTCACGGGCATACAGATCGAGGTAGAAGCTACCGCGCAGTTCGTTATTTTCGTCATACAGTTCGAAGAAACGTACATCCGGATGCCAGACATCAACATCTTTACGCTCTTTAGCGGTGATGCCGTAAATACGCTTAACCACTTCAAACAGGCCGTTAACCGCTTTGTTTTCCGGGAAGTACGGACGCAGCTGTTCGTCACTGATGCTGTAGAGGTGCTGTTTTTGTTTTTCGCTGTAGTAAGCGATATCCCACGGCTGCAACTCATCGACGCCAAATTCGGCTTTGGCAAAGGCACGCAATTGCGCCAGCTCTTTTTCGCCTTGTGGACGCGCGCGTTTTGCCAGATCGGTTAAGAAATCCAGCACCTGCTGCGGGTTTTCTGCCATTTTAGTGGCAAGGGATTTAAAGGCGTAGTTTTCAAAGCCCAGCAGTTGCGCCAGTTCGTGACGCAGCGCGAGGATCTCTTCCATCACCTTGCTGTTATCCCATTTACCGGCGTTTGGGCCTTGATCGGAGGCGCGGGTGCTGTAAGCGCGATACATCTCTTCACGCAGAGCCTGGTTGTCGCAGTAGGTCATTACCGGCAAGTAGCTTGGGATATCCAGCGTCAGCAAATAACCTTCCAGCTCTTTCGCTTCGGCCTGGGCTTTTGCCGCAGCCAGCGCGCTTTCTGGCATCCCCGCCAGCTCCGCTTCGTCGGTAACGAGTTTGGTCCAGCCCATTGTCGCATCGAGGACGTTGTTGCTGTACTGGTTGCCCAGTTCAGAAAGACGGGTCGCAATTTCGCCGTAACGCTGCTGTTTCTCTTTCGGCAGACCTATGCCAGAGAGTTCAAAGTCGCGCAGTGCGTTATCAACCGCTTTCTTCTGCGCCGTGTTCAGCGTGGCGTAATGATCGCCATCGCGCAGGTCGCGATACGCTTTATACAGCCCTTCATGTTGCCCTACCCAGGTGCTGTATTCCGACAGCAGCGGCAGGGTTTGTTCGTAGGCTTCACGCAGTTCCGGGCTATTTTTCACCGAGTTCAGGTGGCTGACCGGGGAGAAGATACGCCCCAACACATCGTCCACTTCCGCCAGCGGCTGGCAGAGATTTTCCCAGGTGTACGGTGCCCCTTGCGCTACTACGCGCTCCACGTTTTCGCGGCAGTCGTTCAATGCCTTAGTCACGGCTGGAACGACATGTTCCGGGAGAATTTTAGAAAACGGAGGCAATTCAAAGGGAGTCAGTAACGGATTCGTCATTCGCGCAGTCCTGGTTAAAGAGGTTAAGGAAGCGCTCAACAGGCGCTTTACATAATGTGTGTAGCATGGGGTTAAGTGTAGTGAATTTCAATGAGAAACGTTACGCTTTCGCGGCGGCGGCCTCTTTTCGGTATACTGTCCTGATACGCTTTTGTGCGCCCCGAATACGGGCCGATTTTTACTTACCGGAACACCTTTACCCATGCTCAGTTATCGCCACAGCTTTCACGCTGGCAACCACGCCGACGTCCTTAAACATACCGTTCAGAGCCTGATCATCGAGTCGCTGAAAGAGAAAGATAAACCGTTTCTCTATCTCGACACCCACGCAGGGGCCGGGCGTTATCAGTTAGGCAGCGAACATGCCGAGCGTACCGGCGAATATCTCGAAGGCATCGCCCGTATCTGGCAGCAGGACGATTTGCCCGCAGAACTGGAGGCGTACATCAATGTGGTAAAACACTTCAACCGTAGCGGTCAGTTGCGTTACTACCCCGGTTCGCCGTTGATTGCTCGCCTGCTACTGCGTGAACAGGACAGCCTGCAACTGACCGAACTGCACCCGAGCGATTACCCGTTGTTGCGTTCTGAATTTCAGAAAGATAGCCGTGCGCGTGTCGAAAAAGCCGACGGTTTCCAGCAGCTTAAGGCCAAACTGCCGCCGGTTTCCCGCCGTGGTTTAATCCTTATCGACCCGCCGTATGAAATGAAAACTGACTATCAAGCGGTGGTCAGCGGGATAGCAGAAGGTTACAAACGTTTCGCCACTGGTATTTACGCACTGTGGTATCCGGTGGTGCTGCGTCAGCAAATTAAGCGCATGATCCACGATCTGGAAGCGACCGGTATTCGCAAAATTCTGCAAATTGAACTGGCGGTACTGCCAGACAGCGATCGCCGTGGCATGACCGCTTCCGGCATGATTGTGATTAACCCGCCGTGGAAACTGGAACAACAGATGAATAACGTGCTGCCGTGGCTGCACAGCAAACTGGTTCCGGCAGGCACTGGGCACGCCACCGTAAGCTGGATCGTGCCGGAGTAATTGCAGCCATTGCTGGCACCTATTACGTCTCGCGCTACAATCGCGGTAATCAACGATAAGGACACTTTGTCATGACTAAACACTATGATTACATCGCCATCGGCGGCGGCAGCGGCGGTATCGCCTCCATCAACCGCGCGGCTATGTACGGCCAGAAATGTGCGCTGATTGAAGCCAAAGAGCTGGGCGGCACCTGCGTAAATGTTGGCTGTGTGCCGAAAAAAGTGATGTGGCACGCGGCGCAAATCCGTGAAGCGATCCATATGTACGGCCCGGATTATGGTTTTGATACCACTATCAATAAATTCAACTGGGAAACGTTGATCGCCAGCCGTACCGCCTATATCGACCGTATTCATACTTCCTATGAAAACGTGCTCGGTAAAAATAACGTTGATGTAATCAAAGGCTTTGCCCGCTTCGTTGATGCCAAAACGCTGGAAGTTAACGGTGAAACCATCACGGCCGATCATATTCTGATCGCCACCGGCGGTCGTCCGAGCCACCCGGATATTCCGGGCGTGGAATACGGTATTGATTCCGATGGCTTCTTCGCCCTTCCTGCTTTGCCAGAGCGCGTGGCGGTTGTTGGCGCGGGTTACATCGCCGTTGAGCTGGCTGGCGTGATTAACGGCCTCGGCGCGAAAACGCATCTGTTTGTGCGTAAACATGCGCCGCTGCGCAGCTTCGACCCGATGATCTCTGAAACGCTGGTCGAAGTGATGAACGCCGAAGGCCCACAGTTGCATACCAACGCCATCCCGAAAGCGGTAGTGAAAAATGCCGATGGTAGCCTGACGCTGGAGCTGGAAGATGGTCGCAGTGAAACGGTGGATTGCCTGATTTGGGCGATTGGTCGCGAGCCTGCCAATGACAACATCAACCTGGAAGCCGCTGGTGTAAAAACCAACGAAAAAGGCTATATCGTCGTCGATAAATATCAAAACACCAACGTTGAAGGTATTTACGCGGTCGGCGATAACACGGGTGCAGTAGAACTGACACCGGTAGCAGTTGCAGCGGGTCGCCGTCTCTCTGAACGCCTGTTTAATAACAAGCCGGATGAGCATCTGGATTACAGCAACATTCCGACCGTGGTCTTCAGCCATCCGCCGATTGGTACTGTTGGTTTAACGGAACCGCAGGCGCGCGAGCAGTATGGCGACGATCAGGTGAAAGTGTATAAATCCTCTTTCACCGCGATGTATACCGCCGTCACCACTCACCGCCAGCCGTGCCGCATGAAGCTGGTGTGCGTTGGATCGGAAGAGAAGATTGTCGGTATTCACGGCATTGGCTTTGGTATGGACGAAATGTTGCAGGGCTTCGCGGTGGCGCTGAAGATGGGGGCAACCAAAAAAGACTTCGACAATACCGTCGCCATTCACCCAACGGCGGCAGAAGAGTTCGTGACAATGCGTTAAATGTTAAAGGGCTAAGAGTAGTGTGCTCTTAGCCCTTAATTACGTTTCCGCTATCAGTTCAGAAGCTGAAGCAGAAAGCGGATCAGTTCCAGCAGCGCAATTAACGCCCCTAGAACGATGATTGCTTTATCAATCACCCGTTTTCTCCATGCGATGGAGTGAGAATGCATCCGCTTACTCATCCACTGCCTGTCACGGCGCATGTCTCATTGTTAGATAAGAACTCTCTCACTCCGGCCAGAGCATCAGTTAACGGCACCACCCGTACTTCTGACCAGGACTTTGAAAGCGTTTATGCGCATTGCCAGAGTGAAAATGCCTCAGAGCTAACTGGATAATCATACAGTACATGCAGGTTATAAAACCAGCACGTCCTTGCAATAGTTTCAGTATGGTATTAGCATTGATGCGTTAGATGATGGCTATCTCACTCCAGTCAGAGCCACCAACTCAGGGCTGGAAAGTAAAAAACCGACGCAAAGTCGGTTTTTTTACATCCGGATTCGGACAAGGCTTAATATGACGATGACCCAGTGAAAGTATATAAATCGTCACTGCGATATATACCGAAGTGCTCCCTCCGCCAGCTGAAGAAATCGCTAATTCTTGCAATGTTAGCCACTGGCTAATAGTATTGAGCTGTTAGATAAGAACTCTCTCACTCCAGCCAGAGCCACCAACTCAGGGCTGGAAAGTAAAAAACCGACGCAAAGTCGGTTTTTTTACGTCCTGATTCAGACCTCCTTTCAAATGAATAGCCAACTCAAAATTCACACCTATTACCTTCCTCTGCACTTACACATTCGTTAAGTCATATATGTTTTTGACTTATCCGCTTCGAAGAGAGACACTACCTGCAACAATCAGGAGCGCAATATGTCATTTCTGTTACCCATCCAATTGTTCAAAATTCTTGCTGATGAAACCCGTCTGGGCATCGTTTTACTGCTCAGCGAACTGGGAGAGTTATGCGTCTGCGATCTCTGCACTGCTCTCGACCAGTCGCAGCCCAAGATCTCCCGCCACCTGGCATTGCTGCGTGAAAGCGGGCTATTGCTGGACCGCAAGCAAGGTAAGTGGGTTCATTACCGCTTATCACCGCATATTCCAGCATGGGCGGCGAAAATTATTGATGAGGCCTGGCGATGTGAACAGGAAAAGATTCAGGCAATTGTCCGCAACCTGGCTCGACAAAACTGTTCCGGGGACAGTAAGAACATTTGTAGTTAAAAATTTAGCTAAACACATATGAATTTTCAGATGTGTTTTATCCGGGAGGCATTATGTTACTGGCAGGCGCTATCTTTGTCCTGACCATCGTATTGGTTATCTGGCAGCCGAAAGGTTTAGGCATCGGCTGGAGTGCAACGCTCGGCGCAGTACTGGCGTTAGTTACGGGCGTGGTCCATCCGGGTGATATTCCGGTGGTGTGGAATATCGTCTGGAACGCGACGGCTGCGTTTATCGCCGTCATTATCATCAGCCTGCTGCTGGATGAGTCCGGCTTTTTTGAATGGGCGGCGCTGCACGTCTCACGCTGGGGTAATGGTCGTGGTCGCTTGCTGTTTACCTGGATTGTCCTGCTCGGTGCTGCCGTTGCCGCCCTGTTTGCCAATGATGGCGCGGCGCTTATTTTGACACCGATTGTCATCGCCATGCTGCTGGCTTTAGGGTTCAGTAAAGGCACTACGCTGGCGTTCGTGATGGCGGCCGGATTCATTGCCGATACCGCCAGCCTGCCACTTATTGTCTCCAACCTGGTGAATATCGTTTCCGCTGATTTCTTTGGCCTCGGCTTTCGCGAATACGCCTCGGTGATGGTGCCGGTGGATATCGCCGCGATTGTTGCCACGCTGGTGATGCTACATCTCTATTTTCGCAAAGATATTCCGCAGAACTACGATATGGCGCTGCTGAAATCTCCCGCAGAAGCGATCAAAGATCCTGCTACGTTCAAAACTGGCTGGGTTGTTTTACTGCTTCTGCTGGTGGGATTTTTCGTCCTGGAACCGCTCGGCATTCCGGTGAGCGCCATTGCAGCTGTGGGCGCGCTGATATTATTTGTCGTCGCTAAACGCGGTCATGCGATTAATACGGGTAAAGTCCTGCGCGGTGCCCCCTGGCAGATTGTCATCTTCTCGCTCGGCATGTATCTGGTGGTTTATGGCCTGCGCAATGCCGGATTAACGGAATATCTTTCTGGCGTACTCAACGTGCTGGCGGATAACGGCCTGTGGGCCGCGACGCTCGGCACCGGATTCCTCACCGCCTTCCTCTCTTCTATTATGAACAATATGCCGACGGTACTGGTTGGCGCGTTGTCCATTGATGGCAGCACGGCATCTGGCGTTATCAAAGAAGCGATGGTTTATGCCAATGTGATTGGCTGCGATTTGGGACCGAAAATTACCCCAATTGGTAGCCTGGCTACGCTACTCTGGCTGCACGTACTTTCGCAGAAGAATATGACTATCAGCTGGGGATATTACTTCCGTACAGGGATTATCATGACCCTGCCTGTGCTGTTTGTGACGCTGGCTGCGCTGGCGCTACGTCTCTCTTTCACTTTGTAATGAGATACTGATATGAGCAACATTACCATTTATCACAACCCGGCCTGCGGCACGTCGCGTAATACGCTGGAGATGATCCGCAACAGCGGCACAGAACCGACCATTATCCATTATCTGGAAACTCCGCCAACGCGCGATGAACTGGTCAAACTCATTGCCGATATGGGGATTTCCGTACGCGCGCTGCTGCGTAAAAACGTCGAACCGTATGAGGAGCTGGGCCTTGCGGAAGATAAATTTACTGACGATCGGTTAATCGACTTTATGCTTCAGCACCCGATTCTGATTAATCGCCCGATTGTGGTGACGCCGCTGGGAACTCGCCTGTGCCGCCCTTCAGAAGTGGTGCTGGAAATTCTGACAGATGCGCAAAAAGGCGCATTCTCCAAGGAAGATGGCGAGAAAGTGGTTGATGAAGCGGGTAAGCGCCTGAAATAAAGCGGCGATATCCCCCCCACAGGTTGTTAGAAAAGTGCGCTTTATTTATGTCGGATGCGACGCTGGCGCGTCTTATCCGACCTACAAAGTTATGAAAATTCGATGAATAGTATGTTATTTGTAGGCCTGACAGGCGTAGCGCATCAGGCGATTTTGCTATTTACACAGTACTCCCTGCGTGAGATTCCAATTATCGCGTCCAGCATGGTGTATCAGTGAGCTGCTTAGTTATCAGCGATACAGCGCAGTAGTTTAAAGACGTACTGGATTATGATTTATCAGTGGTTTACACAACAAATTATTAAATAATTATAAGATACCTTAACCCATTTTATTATTACACATCTAAAACATCACAAAAAAAATCACTTCACACACTATCAGAGAACATAATAACTTTTTAAAATGAGCGCATTTTGATAGTTGTTAACGATTTCCTTTACGATACTATCACTACCCTTTTTTTACACACAAATATTACCGGGTGGAGATAAAAGGGAAATCAAAGGTAATTATATCAGGAAGATATAACGCATTACATTTATTGTGTGTAGAAGAAAATCCATTCCTGTTCTAATTATCCAATTTAAACATCTTAGCATAAAACAAATGATGAATAAGGAATTTTATGTCAATTGACTTTACCCCAGGTATAATAAATACATATCACGGCGATATTTATAACTGCACAACAAATACCGATAATGCTAAAACGCCAGACACACCGAAGTGGCCTTGCGATAATTGGGAAGAACAACAACCCATTAATTCCACATTCTCTGGAGAAGGATATATCTCTGATCAATATGATTTAGCGCAACACCAACTTCAACAAATTAATGCGTGCCACACGAACACTACATATACAAATGCAGACTACTCAAAAGTTGTGGCTCAACTTGTAAGTCTTATTACTAACATTGAAACGATAAGTTCGACACAACTTACGCAACAGACACAATCAATACTTAATCAGATTAATAACATTAGATATGAAAAAAACAAAAGTGCTGAATGTCGAATCATTGTTGTCGCTAATCCTAAACCCGACAAGGCAATCATAACTAAAATTAGCGTAGAAGAGGGAATACCCATAACATTCAGTGTCCAAACCATGTTTTCAGATACTAATTTTATTGCTGAACAACGAGCTGACTTACCAACTAATATAAAAGATATTCAAAGCCTGTATCAAAAAATGACGAAGTTATATATTGAGCACAGTGAAAATAAAAACAGGATGAAAGTCTTTGCCGGAACCAACTTTATTGATTTCAATATGACAGGACAGAACCTGTCCGGGTTCGTTCTAACCTTGTCAAGGTTTTATTTCGAAGATCTACTTAATATAAATTTCACTGACGCAAATTTAGGTGACACTATTTTTTTACATAAAGAACACCCTACCCCCAAATTATATAAAGATGGACAATATCTTGACAAACAAATCGAAGGTTTATTTTCAACATTATTAACCATTAATGACAACCTTTTACGAGCAAAAGCGGAAATTGCTTCGACAATAATTAAATTTTTAGAGGCCAGGATAACCAATCTTTCATACAATGACATATTAAAATATCAGCAAGAATTCCAAAAACAATGTTATAAGCAAGTTAAAGCCTTTACGACACTCTCCCGATACAATAAAATTCAAACATGGGCAGAAATGTCTGAATATCAATTCGAAGTATTTCAATACGAGACGCTTAACCCAAAAAAAATGTCACACACGCCTTATTTAAAGAGGCCACTGCCTAATGAAAAAGATATAAATTATGGGGTGGAAATAGAAATACCATCTGGTAAAAGAATTCGCTTATCAAATCATTACCAGAATATAATACCATAATATTGATTATTAGCACTTTATAATCATTGAATAAAAATAGATTTTATGTACTTTTAAAACAATGCACTATATTATGGGGTGATGGATATTCATGTCACGCCCCAAAATTAACTGAGTTCACCTAAACAGAAAGGATATAAACATCAGACAGGTTTACGTTACTATCAGGCATATCACCTCAGAATCAGATGAAAACTATAAAGAAATATCTATTATGGTTTTAATATTTGTTGATAAGGATAGTAACATGAACATGACAAAAGGTGCACTCATCCTCAGCCTTTCATTTTTGCTTGCCGCATGTAGTTCAATTCCGCAAAATATCAAAGGCAATAACCAACCTGATATTCAAAAAAGTTTTGTTGCTGTTCATAACCAGCCGGGGTTATATGTTGGTCAACAAGCGCGCTTTGGTGGGAAGGTTATCAACGTTATCAATGGCAAAACGGATACGTTGTTAGAAATCGCTGTATTACCGTTGGATAGCTATGCGAAGCCTGATATTGAAGCCAACTATCAGGGCCGACTGCTCGCCAGACAAAGCGGCTTCCTTGATCCAGTGAACTATCGTAATCACTTTGTTACCATCCTCGGCACCATTCAGGGTGAACAACCTGGCTTTATCAATAAAGTCCCGTATAACTTCCTGGAAGTGAATATGCAGGGCATCCAGGTGTGGCATTTGAGAGAAGTGGTTAATACCACCTATAACCTGTGGGATTACGGCTATGGTGCATTCTGGCCGGAACCGGGCTGGGGTGCGCCTTACTACACCAATGCGGTGAGTCAGGTAACACCTGAGCTGGTCAAATAACACCACCGAAAGATGCAGATGCTTTCTCAGCATCTGCATCATGCATTACATCAAATTAATACACAGTAAGCTAACTATTATTATTATAAGCCCTGTCCTGTTAATTACCTTTGGCAAACTGATTATAAAGTTAATGTCCGCACCAGGAGTCGGTTATGTTTCTTATAATTACCAGGGATACGATGTTCTTCACCGCGATGAAAAACATTCTGAGTAAAGGTAATGTCGTTCATATACAGAACGAAGAAGAGATCGACGTAATGTTGCATCAGAATGCCTTCGTCATTATTGATACATTAATGAATAATGTATTTCATTCTAATTTTCTCACTCAAATTGAACGATTAAAACCTGTCCATGTCATTATTTTCTCCCCCTTTAATATTAAACGCTGCCTGGGGAAAGTGCCGGTGGCCTTTGTTCCGCGGACTATCACTATCATTGATTTTGTCGCACTCATCAATGGCAGTTACTGCTCTGTGCCTGAAGCGGCTGTGTCACTTTCGCGCAAGCAACATCAGGTTCTGAGCTGCATTGCGAATCAAATGACAACGGAAGATATTCTGGAGAAACTGAAAATATCGCTAAAAACGTTCTACTGCCATAAACACAATATCATGATGATCCTCAATCTTAAGCGGATCAATGAGCTGGTACGCCATCAGCATATTGATTATCTGGTGTGAATTTCAGGCTTACGGTGAGTCTGGCTACGCTGCCACACAGATTAGCTAATTGAAACGCCTTTCACCCCTGCCATACCTTTTAATAATCGCAACAGGTCTTCTATCGACGTTGTGGCATGAAGCTGGATATCAATGGCGACCACTTCATGATCTTCATTTTCCTGCAACGAAACTAAATCAGTTTTTATTTTTTGCTGCTTAAACCAGTCGAGCATTGATACCGTATTACCGTTCACTAATGTCAGCTGTAAATGGTAATTTTTGTTCATCAGGCGGAAGGTTAATTGATGGAAGACTTCCAGCACCAACAAGGTCATCACTGAACCATAAATACCCAGTTCGTACATACCGCTGCCAATAACCATACCTATGGCGGCGGTCACCCAGATATCCGCTGCCGTCGTCAGACCTACAATATTTTGGTTACGAACGAGAATGTTACCTGCACCGATAAACCCGACGCCCGTCACCACCTGAGCAGCAATACGGCTGGGGTCGAGTCCGACGTGATCTAAAGACAGCACATCAGCAAAACCATATTTCGAAACAATCATAAACAGGGCGCTTCCCATGCCAATTAATACATGTGTGCGTAACCCTGCTCCTTTGCCGCGCATTTGCCTTTCCATGCCAATAGCGCCACAGGCAATTGCCGCGAGTATAAGACGTATAATAAATTCTGCTGTCATATAAAAATGCAAAAAGGAGCAGCAAGATGGCTCAACTTGCTACTCCTTTTTACTTGTACCTCATTAATTCGGCAAGTCATTAGATGCTTGATTTTTGAAGGTATACAAATTTTTCTGCGGGTTTTTCTTACAGTATTCGATCACTTTAGGAATTTGAGTGAGATCGGTTTCATTTAAAGTAACGGTATCGCCACCTTTATATACTGTTTCTTCATGCAGCATCCACCATGCAACCGGGGTCATTGCTTTTGGATTCAGATCAATAAATTCCTGGCAGGTCATATCTTTAGCGGATTCATTGGCTGCCAGCGCAGATTGTGCGTTCACCAGTGACAAAGCCGCTACAGCGCCCATAAAAATAAACGCTTTACGGAGAGATGAAATATTCATTTTGTAACCCATTCAATATAGAGATTATATATGAACAGGAGGAATAGCTGCTTTTAAAGAAGATATTCCGGCCTGTTCAATATGCAAGGAAGTACGATGTAACGCATTCCCGGAATTACATATCTTTCTTAATTTTGTCCCATTCGCCTTTAACTTTATCTTTAAAGTTGGCTTGTTTATCCTGAGTACAAGCCTGAACGATAGCTGGGGTTACGGTTGCAATACCCTGAACATCTAAAACCGCATCTTCTGGTTTATCTTTGTTGTTCAGCGCTTCAGCAAAACCAACTGCAGTTGGCTGGAAGGATTCGTCCACAGCCAGGAAATCTTCACAGGTCCAGGAGTTGACCGGTTTTTTGTTATCAGCTGCTTTTTGCGCATCCGCTGCATTGCTCACAACTGGCAGAAGAAGCAGACCACCAAGAATAACGCCTAATACTTTTTTCATCGTAATATCCTCAACTATAAAGTGAAAGAGCCGTCACGAATCAATTTCGACACTGAGGTTATAACCTGGTTTTCTGTATATGTCATGTTGATGGAAAATATCAAAATCAGATATTTTTATTTCAATACAATGAGTTACAGATGCATCAGATACTGCAATTAGGAAATTTTTATTAAATCGACTGCATTCTTAGACGCGTTTTTGGCATAGATTGATAGCAGGGGATTTTCTTCTTAATTTTATAGGGTGGTTCTATGTTATATATAGATAAGGCAACAATTTTGAAGTTTGATCTGGAGATGCTTAAAAAACATCGCAGAGCAATCCAGTTTATTGCCGTGCTGCTGTTTATCGTCGGGTTGCTGTGTATCAGTTTCCCGTTCGTCTCTGGCGATATTTTAAGCACAGTAGTGGGTGCATTATTAATCTGCTCGGGTATTGCGCTTATTGTCGGGTTATTCAGCAACCGCAGTCATAATTTCTGGCCGGTATTATCCGGTTTCCTCGTCGCAGTCGCCTATTTATTGATCGGCTATTTCTTCATCCGCGCACCGGAGCTGGGCATTTTTGCCATTGCGGCATTTATTGCCGGTTTGTTCTGTGTTGCAGGGGTTATTCGCCTGATGAGTTGGTATCGTCAGCGTTCAATGAAAGGCAGCTGGCTACAGCTCGTTATTGGTGTGCTGGATATCGTCATTGCCTGGATATTCCTTGGTGCAACGCCGATGGTGTCTGTAACGCTGGTTTCCACACTGGTGGGAATTGAACTGATATTTAGCGCCGCCAGCCTGTTCAGCTTCGCCAGTTTGTTCGTTAAGCAGCAATAATTACCCCGGTTGTCACCCGGATCATAGTCACTTTATGTGACTATGATCCGATTAATACTCTCTCCGCTACGCAGTGTTGTAGATCAATTGCGCACTATCATTGAAATAATAACCTGCTAGTGATTATTTCAACCTACTGAATTTCATCTAATTTTTTTCACTCCATGGCAAATTAGCCATTTCAAACATTATCATGGCTGATATTTTCCGTAGTCAGGTTTAATGTTTTAAAAGTGCTGTGGGAAAGTGAACAAAGAGTTCCGTAAGCGTTGATGCTATGGGCGGTTAAATAAGTAATCCGGGTTCATTTTTTTGCAACTGGCGTTGATTACATTGCATAAATATCCGTGTCTCCAGACGCTATATAAAAACCTGAAGACATGAATGCGTTATTTACTCAGGTAATTTCAATGCGTTAAAAGAAAGCTGGCAATCCAATTGCCAGCTTAAGTCGAAACAAGGAGACTCGATATTTAAATCGGATTACATTTTAACTTTAGTAATATTCTTCAGAGATCACAAACTGGTTATTGATAACTTATTCTTGGGCAGTAATCCGCAAACGTTAACTTTTTGTTTGCTATTTACAAGCTGATAACAACCAGGAATCTTACTTAGGATCAATATATGGAGTGCGTGATGGATAAATCTGAAGTATTGATTAGTGTTAATAGACGTATTAGTTCACGAAGGGTAAAGTTCTTATAGGCGTTTACTATATTGAACAACGATTCGGACAAGGATGTAAATAATGAAAAGGATGACATATTCGAAACGATAACGGCTAAGGAGCAAGTTATGATTTTTCTCATGACGAAAGATTCTTTTCTTTTACAGGGCTTTTGGCAGTTGAAAGATAATCACGAAATGATAAAAATCAATTCCCTGTCAGAGATCAAAAAAGTAGGCAATAAACCCTTCAAGGTTATCATTGATACCTATCACAATCATATCCTTGATGAAGAAGCGATTAAATTTCTGGAGAAATTAGATGCCGAGAGAATTATTGTTTTGGCACCTTATCACATCAGTAAACTAAAAGCTAAAGCGCCTATTTATTTTGTTAGCCGCAAAGAAAGTATCAAAAATCTTCTTGAGATTACTTATGGTAAACACTTGCCCCATAAGAATTCACAATTATGTTTTTCACATAATCAGTTCAAAATTATGCAACTGATTCTGAAAAATAAAAATGAAAGCAATATCACGTCGACGCTCAATATTTCGCAACAAACATTAAAGATTCAGAAATTCAACATTATGTACAAGCTGAAACTAAGACGTATGAGCGACATCGTCACCCTGGGTATCACATCTTATTTTTAGTCAGGACATAAGCAACTGAAATTGATGGCTGGCATGACGAGGGATGCAGATGCTGATTTCATTACCCCCGGTGATTACTAAAGGAGAGGCTAAAACGACTTTATTCCCCTGGTATGTGTATCCACCAGTAGAACCCTTCGTTGCCCGAATGCTGGCAGGAACTGTTGGCAGAACGGCAACATTTTTTTTGTCGTTGACCTCACCATGTCGATCACTGTGCCTGTATCCCACCTTACTGGCTGACAACCCCACTATGCCGCTGGTCTGTAAATCCCTCATATCTCTCCTCGCGCGCAATTTAAAGAACCGTTATTTCTCAAGAATTTTCAGGGACTAAAATGAACAGAAGAAGAAAGCTGTTAATACCGTTGTTATTCTGCGGCGCGATGCTCACCGCCTGCGATGACAAATCGGCGGAAAACGCCGCCGCCATGACGCCTGAGGTCGGTGTCGTCACACTCTCCCCCGGTTCGGTCAATGTGTTGAGCGAATTGCCCGGTAGAACCGTTCCTTATGAAGTTGCCGAGATACGTCCCCAGGTGGGCGGTATTATCATTAAACGCAACTTTATCGAAGGCGATAAAGTGAACCAGGGCGATTCGCTGTATCAGATTGATCCTGCACCTTTACAGGCCGAGCTAAACTCCGCCAAAGGCTCGCTGGCGAAAGCGCTCTCTACCGCCAGCAATGCCCGCATCACCTTTAACCGCCAGGCATCGTTGCTGAAGACCAACTACGTTAGCCGTCAGGATTACGACACCGCGCGCACCCAGTTGAATGAAGCAGAAGCCAATGTCACCGTCGCCAAAGCGGCTGTTGAACAGGCGACGATCAATCTGCAATACGCGAATGTCACCTCGCCGATTACGGGCGTCAGCGGGAAATCGTCGGTGACCGTCGGCGCACTCGTTACCGCTAATCAGGCAGATTCGCTGGTTACCGTACAACGTCTGGACCCGATTTATGTCGATCTCACGCAGTCGGTGCAAGATTTCTTACGCATGAAAGAAGAGGTCGCCAGTGGGCAAATCAAACAGGTTCAGGGCAGTACGCCAGTACAGCTCAATCTGGAAAATGGTAAACGCTACAGCCAGACCGGCACGCTGAAATTCTCCGACCCGACAGTGGATGAAACCACGGGCTCCGTGACGTTACGGGCGATTTTCCCCAACCCAAATGGTGACTTGCTGCCTGGCATGTACGTCACGGCATTAGTGGATGAAGGTAGCCGCCAGAATGTATTACTGGTGCCGCAGGAAGGCGTCACCCACAACGCCCAGGGTAAAGCAACGGCGCTCATTCTGGATAAAGACGATGTCGTGCAGCTACGCGAAATTGAAGCCAGCAAAGCCATCGGCGACCAGTGGGTCGTCACCTCTGGCTTGCAGGCTGGCGATCGGGTGATCGTTTCCGGTTTGCAACGCATTCGTCCGGGTATCAAAGCACGAGCAATTTCCTCCAGCCAGGAAAACGCCAGCACCGAATCGAAACAATAACGTTGCAGGCTTAAGGGGACTTTCATGGCTAACTATTTTATTGATCGCCCGGTTTTTGCCTGGGTACTTGCCATTATTATGATGCTTGCAGGTGGTCTGGCGATCATGAACTTACCGGTTGCGCAGTATCCGCAGATTGCGCCACCGACCATTACCGTCAGCGCTACCTATCCAGGTGCCGATGCGCAAACGGTAGAAGACTCGGTCACTCAGGTGATTGAGCAAAATATGAATGGGCTTGATGGCCTGATGTACATGTCTTCAACCAGTGATGCGGCGGGCAATGCCTCTATCACTCTGACCTTCGAGACTGGGACATCTCCTGATATCGCACAGGTTCAAGTGCAAAATAAACTGCAACTCGCTATGCCTTCATTACCTGAAGCAGTGCAGCAGCAGGGGATTAGCGTCGATAAGTCGAGCAGTAATATCCTGATGGTAGCGGCGTTTATTTCTGATAACGGCAGCCTCAACCAGTACGATATCGCGGACTATGTAGCGTCTAATATCAAAGACCCGCTAAGCCGTACCGCGGGCGTTGGTAGCGTACAACTCTTTGGTTCCGAGTATGCCATGCGTATCTGGCTGGACCCGCAAAAACTCAATAAATATAACCTGGTACCTTCCGATGTTATTTCCCAGATTAAGGTGCAAAACAACCAGATTTCCGGTGGTCAACTGGGTGGCATGCCACAGGCGGCAGACCAGCAGCTAAACGCCTCGATCATTGTGCAGACGCGTCTGCAAACGCCGGAAGAATTTGGCAAAATCCTGTTGAAAGTTCAGCAAGATGGTTCGCAAGTGCTGCTGCGTGATGTCGCTCGCGTCGAACTTGGGGCGGAAGATTATTCCACCGTGGCGCGCTATAACGGCAAACCTGCTGCCGGGATCGCCATCAAACTGGCTGCCGGAGCAAACGCCCTGGATACCTCGCGGGCAGTCAAAGAGGAACTGAACCGCTTATCAGCCTATTTCCCGGCAAGTCTGAAGACGGTTTATCCTTACGACACCACGCCGTTTATCGAAATTTCTATTCAGGAAGTTTTCAAAACACTGGTTGAGGCTATCATCCTAGTCTTCCTGGTCATGTATCTGTTTTTGCAGAATTTCCGTGCCACAATCATCCCGACGATTGCCGTACCGGTGGTTATTCTCGGGACGTTTGCGATCTTGTCGGCGGTCGGTTTCACCATCAACACGTTGACTATGTTCGGGATGGTGCTGGCGATAGGGTTACTGGTGGATGACGCCATCGTGGTGGTGGAGAACGTCGAGCGTGTCATTGCGGAAGATAAGCTACCGCCGAAGGAAGCGACGCATAAATCGATGGGGCAGATCCAACGTGCGCTGGTCGGTATTGCCGTTGTTCTTTCCGCAGTGTTTATGCCGATGGCCTTTATGAGCGGTGCAACCGGGGAGATCTACCGCCAGTTCTCCATCACGCTGATCTCCTCCATGCTGCTTTCAGTATTTGTGGCAATGAGCCTGACCCCTGCCCTGTGCGCCACCATTCTGAAAGCCGCGCCGGAAGGCGGTCACAAACCTAACGCCCTGTTCGCACGCTTCAACACGCTGTTTGAAAAATCAACTCAACACTATACCGATAGCACCCGCTCGCTGTTGCGTTGTACCGGTCGCTACATGGTGGTCTACCTGCTGATTTGCGCCGGGATGGCGGTGCTGTTCCTGCGCACGCCGACCTCTTTCTTACCAGAAGAGGATCAGGGGGTATTTATGACCACCGCGCAGTTACCTTCCGGTGCCACCATGGTTAACACCACGAAAGTGCTGCAACAGGTGACGGATTATTATCTGACTAAAGAGAAAGATAATGTCCAGTCGGTGTTTACCGTTGGCGGCTTTGGCTTCAGCGGTCAGGGGCAAAACAACGGCCTGGCGTTTATCAGTCTCAAGCCGTGGTCTGAACGTGTCGGTGAGGAAAACTCGGTTACCGCGATCATTCAGCGGGCAATGATTGCGTTAAGCAGTATCAATAAAGCCGTCGTCTTCCCGTTCAACTTACCCGCGGTGGCTGAACTGGGTACCGCGTCAGGTTTTGATATGGAACTGCTGGACAACGGTAACCTGGGGCACGAAAAACTAACCCAGGCGCGAAACGAGCTGTTATCACTGGCAGCGCAATCACCGAATCAGGTCACCGGGGTACGCCCGAACGGCCTGGAAGATACGCCGATGTTCAAAGTGAACGTCAACGCTGCGAAAGCTGAAGCGATGGGCGTGGCGCTGTCTGATATCAACCAGACAATTTCCACCGCCTTCGGCAGCAGCTACGTGAACGACTTCCTCAACCAGGGGCGGGTGAAAAAAGTGTATGTCCAGGCAGGCACGCCGTTCCGTATGTTGCCGGATAACATCAACCAATGGTATGTACGCAACGCCTCTGGCACGATGGCACCGCTTTCTGCCTACTCGTCTACCGAATGGACCTATGGTTCACCGCGACTGGAACGCTACAACGGCATCCCGTCAATGGAGATTTTAGGTGAAGCGGCGGCCGGGAAAAGTACCGGTGACGCCATGAAATTTATGGCAGACCTGGTCGCTAAACTTCCGGCAGGCGTCGGCTACTCATGGACCGGACTATCGTATCAGGAAGCGTTATCCTCAAATCAGGCTCCTGCGCTGTATGCGATTTCACTGGTCGTGGTGTTCCTCGCCCTCGCCGCACTCTATGAGAGCTGGTCAATTCCGTTCTCGGTGATGTTGGTTGTTCCGTTAGGCGTCGTTGGCGCATTACTGGCCACCGATCTGCGCGGCTTAAGTAATGACGTCTACTTCCAGGTTGGTTTGCTGACCACCATCGGGCTTTCCGCCAAAAACGCCATCCTGATTGTCGAATTTGCCGTTGAGATGATGCAGAAAGAAGGGAAAACGCCGATAGAGGCAATCATCGAAGCGGCGCGGATGCGTTTACGCCCAATCCTGATGACCTCTCTGGCCTTTATTCTCGGCGTGCTGCCGCTGGTTATCAGTCATGGTGCCGGTTCTGGCGCGCAAAACGCGGTAGGTACCGGCGTGATGGGCGGGATGTTTGCCGCAACAGTGCTGGCAATTTACTTCGTTCCGGTCTTTTTCGTTGTAGTGGAACATCTCTTTGCCCGCTTTAAAAAAGCGTAACGTGTAAATGAGAGTAAGGTTGAACGTGAAGGTTCAGCCTTACTCTTTCCTGCTAACCATTCACCACTCAACAACCAGCTAACCGTCAGGAATACCAGGCTTAGTACACAGCACTGAAAGTAGAAACCACTCCAGCCATTCGTCATCAATTTGAACAACACAATACTGACCCACATTCCCGTAATCGTATGAATTGTCAGCTTAATAATCCCAAACATGCCGAGTCTTTTCCTCCTGAAAATACCGATACCGCCTGGCAAACTGCGAAAGAGAACTAGCCGGTAGCCCGGCAGAAATCATCAGGGAAGAGTTTCACATGAAGCAGGTGTGAGATCCTGACCAATATTCAAATGCGAAATATGTCAGGAAAAGGTACCTGGCGAATGTTGCGCAAACTGATGTGGCGTTACACCATAATATTGTCGAAATGTGTTTATAAAGTACGATGTACTGCTATAGCCACATTTTTCCGCAATAGTATGCAGAGGAATTTGACGTAAC
The DNA here is from genome assembly GCF_032029835.1 of Escherichia sp. AM3. NCBI lineage: Bacteria > Pseudomonadati > Pseudomonadota > Gammaproteobacteria > Enterobacterales > Enterobacteriaceae > Escherichia > Escherichia sp. AM3. The sequence continues at coordinate 31,217 of NZ_JAVUPQ010000041.1, forward strand.
TCGAGTAATCGTCTGGCCATCGACATCCTGGAGGCGAGTAATATTTTACTGAAACAGGTATTTTCATCCTGCAACTTTTTTTTGATTAGACTCTCGCTGGTATACATTCTTTCCGCGATATCGCGCAGATACCAACGTTTGGCGATATCAAAGCTAATAAGGCGTTCAACTTTTCCTGAAACAGTGCTGATGCTATTGAAAAGTAAGGGGATCAGTTCTTTCTTATGAGAAAACATCGATAAACAGGAAAGGTAGAGCATATTGCTCAGTATCGGTGAATTTACCCCGGATTCATTGAAGCTATCAAAAATCGCCGTCACCAGCGGCATGGGGGGTGACTGGTTAATTAACAAACGGTCTTTGCTGTGTAACCCTAAATTGCGTGGTAGCTGACGAATATTTTGTAAGTAATGGCAAACTGTCAGCTCATCGATATCCAGTCGTCGCGTATCCGGTGAACAAAACGCAAAATCGTCTGCCAAATTTTTCTCCAGCAGCAGAATACTCTCGTTATGCAGCGATATTTTTTGCTGTTCATGATAAATATCGAATGAACGACGAATGAGGATCACCGAGCAGACATGAGTCATGATTATCCCTTATATTTCATACTGCGATTATTTCAATTTCAGTATACTAATGAAATGATGCCAGACTGTTTCTTAGCGCAAAAACTGCCAGATTTGGTAGGACCAAAATTTATCCACAAAGTAGTTTTGCATAACAGTTAATTGATAATAAGTAAATGCAGCACGAATATATTTTCGCACAGCGTATAGCTTATGTTTATAAAAAAATGGCTGATCTTATTTCCAGTAAAAGTTATATTTAACTTACTGAGAGCACAAAGTTTCCCGTGCCAACAGGGAGTGTTATAACGGTTTATTAGTCTGGAGACGGCAGACTATCCTCTTCCCGGTCCCCTATGCCGGGTTTTTTTTATGTCTGAGTAAAACTCTATAATCTTATTCCTTCCGCAGAACGGTCAGTGCCGTAAAAATTCCCTTGCGCAACAATACTTGCCGCCGAGTCACGGTTCGACAATCTCTGCGCCGATCGCTCCTGATACTCTGTGGGCGTCATCCCATAATAATTTCGAAAGACGTAAATGAAATACGACACGCTGTGATATCCACAGGATACTGCAACTCGCTTAATTGAAAAACCATGTATAACAATAAGTTGCAAAGCACGTTGCATTCTACACTCAGTAAGCAACTGTGAATATGATGTCTCTTCTTCGCGCAATTTTTTCTTTAACAGACTTGGACTCATCAACAGCTCGCTGGCGATTCGGGCTAGTGTCCACTCATGGGCGATATTATTATTGATAACCGTACAAACTCGTGTTCGCATGTTCGGTTGTAAAACGTTCAGAAGCAGCGGTATAAAGTGCTCATCCTCAAGAAAAACAGATAACAACGCAAAGATTAATGCTCTTTTACGTAGCATTTCTGCATAGCGAAGATTCTTATTCTGCGATAGTTGCGCAACTTCCTGAAAAACAGGAATATCTCTACTACAGTGATGAACGAGTAATGAAGAAACTTTTTTATGTGCATGAAGATTTAATGCCTCCTCCTTGAGCATCGGGAGAAATAATGAAAGCGTGTCCCTTGACACGAATACAAAATTTTCAACACACTTATCTACTCGAATTTGGCTTGCATCCGCAAAAACCAGGTCACCGCCATTAAAATAGCGATATTCACCATTAACCATGGTGAGAATATATTTATGTCTTGCATACGCAATTAGACAATTCCCATGTAGTGATTGCATAGTTGACTTAATATTACATAAACATATTACTGTTTATTAATGTAGCACGCCGCCCTCTTAAGTCAAATTGATTGATAAATAAATTTAAACGAAGCGGGAGAACAGGATGATAATGTGTGATGTTCTACGGGCAGGATGACTGGATTTATAATACAAAAACGTGTTTAAGAACGCAGGGAAATTAATAGTAAGCAAATAATCCCTTTTCGTGACATTAAAGGTAATCGCTACATTTAATAAACATTCATATAACATATATCTTATCAACACGATGAATAGACAGCCAATATATTATTGCGATTAATAAGCAACCGAATGCCCAGCTGTTTTTTTAAAGGCTGGGCATTCGGTTTTTACAACGTTATGTTATCAGGTGTGTTTAAAGCTGTTCTGCTGGGCAATACCCTGCAGTTTCGGGTGATCGCTGAGATATTTCAGGGAGGCTTTGTAGTCTTCCAGCAACAGTTCAGCAAAGTCCATTTCGAAGCCGCGACGACACATAATGCGCATCACCACGATGTCGGTGGCTTCACCGCCGAGAGTGAAGGCCGGAACCTGCCAGCCGCGCAGACGCAGACGTTCAGAGAGGTCGTACAGGGTGTATCCCGGATCTTCACCATCTTTCAGTTTGAAGCAAACCGCCGGGATGCCTTCGTCCGGGCGACCCGTACAGATGAACTCATACGGCCCCAGTTTGGCGATTTCATCCGCCAGATAAGCGGCAACCTGGTAAGAGGCGTTCTGTACTTTGGTATAGCCTTCACGACCGAGGCGCAGGAATTCATAGTACTGTGCAATTACCTGACCCGCCGGGCGGGAGAAGTTGATGGCAAAAGTACCAATTTGACCACCCAGGTAGTCAACGTTGAACACCAGTTCCTGCGGCAGCGCTTCTTCGTCACGCCAGATAACCCAGCCGCAGCCCAGCGGAGCCAGACCGAATTTATGGCCTGAAGCACTGATCGATTTCACACGCGGCAGGCGGAAGTCCCAGACGATATCCGGGGCGACGAACGGTGCCAGGAAGCCACCGCTGGCAGCGTCGATGTGCATGTCGATGTCGATACCGGTGTCGGCCTGGAATTTATCCAGCGCATCGTGCAGCGGTTGTGGGAACTCATAGTTACCGGTGTAGGTCACGCCGAAAGTCGGCACCACGCCGATGGTGTTTTCGTCACAGGCTTCAATCATGCGTTTCGGGTCCATAAACAACTGACCGGGGCGCATAGGGATCTCACGCAGCTCCACATCCCAGTAGCGGGCGAATTTATGCCAGCAGATTTGTACCGGACCGCACACCAGGTTTGGTTTATCCGTTGGTTTGCCTGCAGCTTCCATACGCTTGCGCCAACGCCATTTCATCGCCATCCCGCCGAGCATACAGGCCTCGGAAGAACCAATGGTGTTGGTGCCAACGGCCTGACCATTTTTCGGCGCAGGCGCATGCCACAGATCGGCAACCATATTTACGCAACGCAGGTCGATGGCTGCGGATTGCGGATATTCTTCTTTGTCGATCCAGTTTTTATTGATCGACAAATCCATCAATTTATGGACGTTTTCGTCGTCCCAGGTCTGGCAGAAAGTGGCCAGGTTCTGACGAGCGTTGCCATCAAGATATAATTCATCATTGATAATCTGGAATGCGACATCATCGCGCATTTCGTGCAGCGGAAATCGTTTTGACTCCGCGATAGTAGAAATGGCCTTTGCGCCAAAACGTGAATCGAGTAGTTCTGAGCGGAAATCCGTTAACAGCTTCTGGTCCATTTCGAACTCCTTAAATTTATTTGAAGGCAATAAAAAAGTAGGATTTATCCGCAATGGAAGCAAGGCATTACAGGCTTAATTTAAATAACAAAATCCTAAGCAGAAAAACGACTTTTTATAATATAAACATTTAACATGATAATATTAAAAACAGACTTTATTATCGTAATAAAAATCGCCCAAACATTCCTGTTCGGGCGATCAAATTAATTATTGTTTATCCTGCATATACGGCGTGTACACCCCGTTCAGACTGTGCAGGAAAGCTACGATATCATCCACATCCTCCTGCGGCAGCTCTTTGCCTACCTGATAGCGCAGCATCAGTTTCACCGCCCCGTCCAGCGTCGGCACGTCACCGCGATGGAAGTACGGTGCCGTTAAAGCAACGTTACGTAAACCGGGTACTTTCTGACGCAATTTATCACGCTCTTCTTTAGTCACATTCATACGACCAATATCCGCCGCCGTAATTTCCCCAAAGTTAAAGTCTTTTTTCAGCCCCAACGGTTCAAAGGAACGTCCACCGAGAATAATACCACCATGACAAGTTGCACATTTATTATCTTTAAATAATTGATAGCCTTTTTTCTGTTGCGCCGTCAGCGCATTTTCATCTCCACGCAACCATTTATCAAATGGGGAATCCGGCGTAATTAATGTTTTCTCAAATTCAGCAATGGCATCAGTAATATTTTCGCCACTGAAACCTTGCGGATAGACGCCGAGGAACTGCGCTTTAAGCTGCGGATCTTTTTCCAGCTTAGCAATAATTTCGTCCCAGGATTTCGACGCCATTTCAATCGGGTTCAACGGCGGTCCACCAGCCTGATCCTGCAATGTTGCCGCACGACCATCCCAGAACTGCTCAACGTTAAATACTGAGTTAAATACCGTCGGCGCGTTAATCGGCCCAACTGCGCCACCAACACCAATCGATGTTTTTCTGCCATCGACGCCCCCCGCATTCAACGCATGGCAATGAGCGCATGAAATGGTGCTATCAGCCGATAAACGGGGATCGTGATACAGCGCAAAGCCCAACGCCACTTTTTGCGCATCGGTAGGCAGTTTTTGCGGGATGGGCTGCACCGGTTCATTGCGATGCTCCGGAGCAGTATCATTGCTGGCGTAATATTCCGCGCGCTGTTTTGCAATCCAGGCCAGTATTTCCGCCCGCTCTTCATCACTCACCTTACCCGCCCAGTGTAGCGCGGTATAACGCGTTGGTGGCATAGTTTCATACTGCATCACCCATTCAATCTTATTCAGATCGCTTTGCGAAACGGGTTTATCAGCCAGCAGTGCCGCACGCACGGCCTCGAGGTTAAAAGATTTATATCCAAGCTTAATGTCGTAATCCATCAACTGTTTCGCGCCAGGAATATAATAATAGGCGGGTAATTCTGCCGAAGGCGTGTGGCAATAGTCGCATCCTTTTTCGCGGAGAAAGCCTAAAACCTTATTATTTTCACTGACAGCAGATGCCTGAACATCGGCCTGTTTACTGCGTTTATTATCGTGGTACCACACATAACCAGATAACCCTAAATAGCAAATCGCGACGCCAGCCAGGCCGATCGCGGTAATACGTGAGACCATTTTCATTATTCTTCCCTCACGGTGGTGAGTTATTGTGACCCAGAAAATTTTCCAGAATGCTGCAAACGTCTCTGCGAGACAAAGCCATCATAAAAAACAGTGAGATACGCTTTTTGATAGGAATCAATCAATTACATGAATATAAACTATCAATAAGATAGCCTGTGCCTATTACCCAGATCAGGAATGGCATATCATGATTGCGGCGAGAGCAGGATTGAATGTTCTGAAAATGAAAAACAACACGAAATCCGTATTTTTATAAATTCCATGGATATTAGTGCGTTATATTTTTTGACAGGTTAATAAACGTGATCCACCGCACGCTTTGTCGCCCACCAGGCGGAGCGAATGACTACCCTTAAAGAAAAGCCCGATAATTAGCGACGAATTTCGGAGGTTGGATCCTTATGCTCAATCAGAAAATTCAAAACCCTAATCCAGACGAACTGATGATCGAAGTCGATCTCTGCTATGAGCTGGACCCGTATGAATTAAAACTGGATGAGATGATCGAGGCAGAACCGGAACCCGAGATGATTGAAGGGCTGCCCGCCTCTGATGCGCTGACGCCTGCCGATCGCTATCTCGAACTGTTCGAGCATGTTCAGTCGGCGAAAATTTTCCCCGACAGTAAAACCTTTCCCGACTGCGCACCCAAAATGGACCCGCTGGATATTTTAATCCGCTACCGTAAAGTGCGCCGTCATCGTGATTTTGACTTGCGCAAGTTTGTTGAAAATCACTTCTGGCTGCCGGAGGTCTACTCCAGCGAGTATGTATCGGACCCGCAAAATTCCCTGAAAGAGCATATCGACCAGCTGTGGCCGGTGCTAACCCGCGAACCACAGGATCACATTCCGTGGTCTTCTCTACTGGCGCTGCCGCAGTCATATATTGTCCCGGGCGGCCGTTTTAGCGAAACCTACTATTGGGACTCCTATTTCACCATGCTGGGGCTGGCGGAAAGTGGTCGGGAAGATTTGCTGAAATGCATGGCCGATAACTTCGCCTGGATGATCGAAAACTATGGTCACATCCCCAACGGCAACCGCACCTATTATTTGAGCCGATCGCAACCACCGGTTTTTGCGCTGATGGTGGAGTTGTTTGAAGAAGATGGTGTACGCGGTGCGCGCCGCTATCTCGACCACCTTAAAATGGAATATGCCTTCTGGATGGACGGTGCAGAATCGTTGATCCCTAATCAGGCCTATCGCCATGTTGTGCGGATGCCGGACGGATCGCTGCTCAACCGTTATTGGGACGATCGCGACACGCCGCGTGACGAATCCTGGCTTGAGGACGTTGAAACCGCGAAACATTCTGGTCGCCCGCCCAACGAGGTGTACCGCGATTTACGCGCGGGAGCGGCCTCAGGTTGGGATTACTCTTCCCGTTGGCTGCGTGATACTGGTCGTCTGGCGAGCATTCGTACCACCCAGTTCATCCCCATCGATCTGAATGCCTTCCTGTTTAAACTGGAGAGCGCCATCGCCAACATCTCGGCGCTGAAAGGCGAGAAAGAGACAGAAGCGCTGTTCCGCCAGAAGGCCAGTGCCCGTCGCGATGCGGTAAACCGTTACCTCTGGGATGATGAAAACGGCATCTACCGCGATTACGACTGGCGACGCGAACAACTGGCGCTGTTTTCCGCTGCCGCCATTGTGCCGCTCTATGTCGGCATGGCGAACCATGAACAGGCCGATCGTCTGGCAAACGCCGTACGCAGCCGGTTACTGACACCTGGCGGGATTCTGGCAAGCGAGTACGAAACCGGTGAACAGTGGGATAAACCCAATGGCTGGGCACCGTTACAATGGATGGCAATTCAGGGATTTAAAATGTATGGCGATGACCTTCTGGGTGATGAAATCGCGCGCAGCTGGCTGAAAACGGTGAATCAGTTCTATCTGGAACAGCACAAAATGATCGAGAAATACCATATTGCCGATGGTGTTCCCCGCGAAGGCGGCGGTGGCGAGTATCCGTTGCAGGATGGGTTTGGCTGGACTAACGGTGTGGTACGCCGTTTAATTGGTTTGTACGGCGAACCATAATATTTTTACAGCCAGCCGCTAACTTCCTGCTGGCTGTAAAATTATCCTCTTCAGGAGGAGATATTTAACATCATTGCCGTCTGGGTGCGATTTTTCACTTCCAGACGGCGATACAGGGATTCCAGATGCGCTTTTACCGTTCCGGTACTGATATTCAGCGCTCTGCCGATCTCCTTATTTGATTCGCCCGCCGCTAACAGGTGATGCTGCCAACTTACTGATTTAGTGTATGATGGTGTTTTTGAGGTGCTCCAGTGGCTTCTGTTTCTATCA
>NZ_JAVUPQ010000042.1:0-37643 GCF_032029835.1 Escherichia sp. AM3
CCGCCGGGAGCGGATTTGAACGTTGCGAAGCAACGGCCCGGAGGGTGGCGGGCAGGACGCCCGCCATAAACTGCCAGGCATCAAATAAAGCGAAAGGCCATCCGTCAGGATGGCCTTTTTGCATTGGCGCAGAAAAAAATGCCGGATGCGACGCTGGCGCGTCTTATCCAGCTTACGCAGGCACGATAGCACGATAGGGGGCGGCTTATTCCCCCACATACGCCAGATTCAGCAACGGATACGGTTTCCCCAAATCGTCCACCTCAGAGCGTCCCGTAACCTTAAAACCCACCTTCTTATAGAACCCAACCGCCTGCTCATTTTGCTCATTCACGTTGGTTGTCAGTTCCGGTGCCATCGAGAGCGCATGCTCCACCAGCACCCGACCTACGCCGCAGCCGCGCACATCAGGATCGATAAACAGCGCATCCATATGCTGCCCACTTAGCAACATAAATCCAACCGGCTGATCCCGCTCATTAACCGCGGCCCACAACGGCGCTTCCGGCAGGAAGGAACGAACTAGGTCCTCCAGCTCGGTCCGATACTCTGCTGATAGAAAATCGTGAGTGGCATCGACAGAACGACACCAAATCGCAACGAGTTCCTCCCCTTCCTCATGCCGTGAGCGGCGAATACTAATAACCATTTTCTCTCCTTTTAGTCATTCTTATATTCTAACGTAGTCTTTTCCTTGAAACTTTCTCACCTTCAACATGCAGGCTCGACATTGGCAAATTTTCTGGTTATCTTCAGCTATCTGGATGTCTAAACGTATAAGCGTATGTAGTGAGGTAATCAGGTTATGCCGATTCGTGTGCCGGACGAGCTACCCGCCGTCAATTTCTTGCGTGAAGAAAACGTCTTTGTGATGACAACTTCTCGTGCGTCTGGTCAGGAAATTCGTCCACTTAAGGTTCTGATCCTTAACCTGATGCCGAAGAAGATTGAAACTGAAAATCAGTTTCTGCGCCTGCTTTCAAACTCACCTTTGCAGGTCGATATTCAGCTGTTGCGCATCGATTCCCGTGAATCGCGCAACACGCCCGCAGAGCATCTGAACAACTTCTACTGTAACTTTGAAGATATTCAGGATCAGAACTTTGACGGTTTGATTGTAACTGGTGCGCCGCTGGGCCTGGTGGAGTTTAATGATGTCGCTTACTGGCCGCAGATCAAACAGGTGCTGGAGTGGTCGAAAGATCACGTCACCTCGACGCTGTTTGTCTGCTGGGCGGTACAGGCCGCGCTCAATATCCTCTACGGCATTCCTAAGCAAACTCGCACCGACAAACTCTCTGGCGTTTACGAGCATCATATTCTCCATCCTCATGCGCTTCTGACGCGTGGCTTTGATGATTCATTCCTGGCACCGCATTCGCGCTATGCTGACTTTCCGGCAGCGTTGATTCGTGATTACACCGATCTGGAAATTCTGGCAGAGACGGAAGAAGGGGATGCATATCTGTTTGCCAGTAAAGATAAGCGCATTGCCTTTGTGACGGGCCATCCCGAATATGATGCGCAAACGCTGGCGCAGGAATTTTTCCGCGATGTGGAAGCCGGACTAGACCCGGATGTACCGTATAACTATTTCCCGCACAATGATCCGCAAAATACACCGCGAGCGAGCTGGCGTAGTCACGGTAATTTACTGTTTACCAACTGGCTCAACTATTACGTCTACCAGATCACGCCATACGATCTACGGCACATGAATCCAACGCTGGATTAATCTTCTGTGATAGTCGATCGTTAAGCGATTCAGCACCTTACCTCAGGCACCTTCGGGTGCCTTTTTTATTTCCGAAACGTACCTCAGCAGGTGAATAAATTTTATTCATATTGTTATCAACAAGTTATCAAGTATTTTTAATTAAAATGGAAATTGTTTTTGATTTTGCATTTTAAATGAGTAGTCTTAGTTGTGCTGAACGAAAAGCGCACAACGATCCTTCGTTCACAGTGGGGAAGTTTTCGGATCCATGACGAGGAGCTGCACGATGACTGAACAGGCAACAACAACCGATGAACTGGCTTTCACAAGGCCGTATGGCGAGCAGGAGAAGCAAATTCTTACTGCCGAAGCGGTAGAATTTCTGACTGAGCTGGTGACGCATTTTACGCCACAACGCAATAAACTTCTGGCAGCGCGCATTCAGCAGCAGCAAGATATTGATAACGGAACGTTGCCTGATTTTATTTCGGAAACAGCTTCCATTCGCGATGCTGATTGGAAAATTCGCGGGATTCCTGCGGACTTAGAAGACCGCCGCGTAGAGATAACTGGCCCGGTAGAGCGCAAGATGGTGATCAACGCGCTCAACGCCAATGTGAAAGTCTTTATGGCCGATTTCGAAGATTCACTGGCACCAGACTGGAACAAAGTGATCGACGGGCAAATTAACCTGCGTGATGCGGTTAACGGCACCATCAGTTACACCAATGAAGCAGGCAAAATTTACCAGCTCAAGCCCAATCCAGCGGTTTTGATTTGTCGGGTACGCGGTCTGCACTTGCCGGAAAAACATGTCACCTGGCGTGGTGAGGCAATCCCCGGCAGCCTGTTTGATTTTGCGCTCTATTTCTTCCACAACTATCAGGCACTGTTGGCAAAGGGCAGTGGTCCCTATTTCTATCTGCCGAAAACCCAGTCCTGGCAGGAAGCGGCCTGGTGGAGCGAAGTCTTCAGCTATGCAGAAGATCGCTTTAATCTGCCGCGCGGCACCATCAAGGCGACGTTGCTGATTGAAACGCTGCCCGCCGTGTTCCAGATGGATGAAATCCTTCACGCGCTGCGTGACCATATTGTTGGTCTGAACTGCGGTCGTTGGGATTACATCTTCAGCTATATCAAAACGTTGAAAAACTATCCCGATCGCGTCCTGCCAGACAGACAGGCAGTGACGATGGATAAACCATTCCTGAATGCTTACTCACGCCTGTTGATTAAAACCTGCCATAAACGCGGTGCTTTTGCGATGGGCGGCATGGCAGCGTTTATTCCGAGCAAAGATGAAGAGCGCAATAACCAGGTGCTCAACAAAGTAAAAGCGGATAAAGCGCTGGAAGCCAATAACGGTCACGATGGCACATGGATTGCTCACCCAGGCCTTGCGGATACGGCAATGGCGGTATTCAACGACATTCTCGGCTCCCGTAAAAATCAGCTTGAAGTGATGCGCGAACAAGACGCGCCGATTACTGCCGATCAGCTGCTGGCACCTTGTGATGGTGAACGCACCGAAGAAGGTATGCGCGCCAACATTCGCGTGGCAGTGCAGTACATCGAAGCATGGATCTCCGGCAACGGCTGCGTGCCGATTTATGGCCTGATGGAAGATGCGGCGACGGCTGAAATTTCCCGTACCTCAATCTGGCAGTGGATCCATCATCAAAAAACGTTGAGCAATGGCAAACCGGTGACCAAAGCCTTGTTCCGCCAGATGCTGGGTGAAGAGATGAAAGTCATTGCCAGCGAACTGGGCGAAGAACGTTTCTCCCAGGGGCGTTTTGACGATGCCGCACGCTTGATGGAACAGATCACCACTTCCGATGAGTTAATTGATTTCCTGACCCTGCCAGGCTACCGCCTGTTAGCGTAAACCACCACATAACTATGGAGCATCTGCACATGAAAACCCGTACACAACAAATTGAAGAATTACAGAAAGAGTGGACTCAACCGCGTTGGGAAGGCATTACTCGCCCATACAGCGCGGAAGATGTGGTGAAATTACGCGGTTCAGTCAATCCTGAATGCACCCTGGCGCAACTGGGCGCGGCGAAAATGTGGCGTCTGCTGCATGGCGAGTCGAAAAAAGGCTACATCAACAGCCTCGGTGCACTGACTGGCGGTCAGGCGCTGCAACAGGCGAAAGCGGGTATTGAAGCAGTCTATCTGTCGGGATGGCAGGTAGCGGCGGACGCTAACCTGGCGGCCAGCATGTATCCGGATCAGTCGCTCTATCCGGCAAACTCGGTGCCAGCTGTGGTGGAGCGGATCAACAACACCTTCCGTCGTGCCGATCAGATCCAATGGTCCGCAGGCATTGAGCCGGGCGATCCGCGCTATGTCGATTACTTCCTGCCGATCGTTGCCGATGCGGAAGCCGGTTTTGGCGGTGTCCTGAATGCCTTTGAACTGATGAAAGCGATGATTGAAGCCGGTGCAGCGGCAGTTCACTTCGAAGATCAGCTGGCGTCAGTGAAGAAATGCGGTCACATGGGCGGCAAAGTTTTGGTGCCAACTCAGGAAGCTATTCAGAAACTGGTCGCGGCGCGTCTTGCAGCTGACGTGACGGGCGTTCCAACCCTGCTGGTTGCTCGTACCGATGCCGATGCGGCGGATCTGATTACCTCCGATTGCGACCCGTATGACAGTGAATTTATTACTGGCGAGCGTACCAGTGAAGGCTTCTTCCGTACTCATGCGGGCATTGAGCAAGCGATCAGCCGTGGCCTGGCGTATGCGCCATATGCTGACCTGGTCTGGTGTGAAACCTCCACGCCGGATCTGGAACTGGCGCGTCGCTTTGCACAAGCTATCCACGCGAAATATCCGGGCAAACTGCTGGCTTATAACTGCTCGCCGTCGTTCAACTGGCAGAAAAACCTCGACGACAAAACTATTGCCAGCTTCCAGCAGCAGCTGTCGGATATGGGCTACAAGTTTCAGTTCATCACCCTGGCAGGTATCCACAGCATGTGGTTCAACATGTTTGACCTGGCAAACGCCTATGCCCAGGGCGAGGGTATGAAGCACTACGTTGAGAAAGTGCAGCAGCCGGAATTTGCCGCCGCGAAAGATGGCTATACCTTCGTATCTCACCAGCAGGAAGTGGGTACAGGTTACTTCGATAAAGTGACGACTATTATTCAGGGCGGCACGTCGTCGGTTACAGCGCTGACCGGCTCCACCGAAGAATCGCAGTTCTAAGCAACAACAACCGTTGCTGACTGTAGGCCGGATAAGGCGTTCACGCCGCATCCGGCAATCGGTGCACGATGCCTGATGCGACGCTTGCGCGTCTTATCATGCCTACAACCGTTGCCGAACGTAGGCCGGATAAGGCATTTACGCCGCATCCGGCAATTCTCTGCTCCTGATGAGGGCGCTAAATGCCGCGTGGCCTGGAATTACTGATTGCTCAAACCATTTTGCAAGGCTTCGACGCTCAGTATGGTCGATTCCTCGAAGTGACTTCCGGGGCGCAGCAGCGTTTCGAACAGGCCGACTGGCATGCTGTCCAGCAGGCGATGAAAAACCGTATCCATCTTTACGATCATCACGTTGGTCTGGTCGTGGAGCAACTGCGCTGCATTACTAACGGCCAAAGTACGGACGCGGCATTTTTACTGCGCGTTAAAGAGCATTACACGCGGCTGTTGCCGGATTACCCGCGCTTCGAGATTGCGGAGAGCTTTTTTAACTCCGTGTACTGTCGGTTATTTGACCACCGCTCGCTTACTCCCGAGCGGCTTTTTATCTTTAGCTCCCAGCCAGAGCGCCGCTTTCGTACCATTCCCCGCCCGCTGGCGAAAGACTTTCACCCCGATCACGGCTGGGAATCTCTGCTGATGCGCGTTATCAGCGACCTGCCGCTGCGCCTGCGCTGGCAGAATAAAAGCCGTGACATTCATTACATCATTCGCCATCTGACGGAAACGCTGGGGACAGACAACCTCGCGGAAAGTCATTTACAGGTGGCGAACGAACTGTTTTACCGCAATAAAGCCGCCTGGCTGGTGGGCAAACTGATCACGCCTTCCGGCACGTTGCCCTTCTTACTGCCGATCCACCAGACGGACGACGGCGAGTTATTTATTGATACCTGCCTGACGACGACCGCCGAAGCGAGCATTGTTTTTGGCTTTGCGCGTTCTTATTTTATGGTTTATGCACCGCTGCCCGCAGCGCTGGTCGAGTGGCTACGGGAAATTCTGCCAGGTAAAACCACTGCTGAATTGTATATGGCTATCGGCTGCCAGAAGCACGCCAAAACCGAAAGCTACCGCGAATATCTCGTTTATCTACAGGGCTGTAATGAGCAGTTCATTGAAGCGCCGGGTATTCGTGGAATGGTGATGTTGGTGTTTACGCTGCCGGGCTTTGATCGGGTATTCAAAGTCATCAAAGACAAGTTCGCGCCGCAGAAAGAGATGTCTGCCGCTCACGTTCGTGCCTGCTATCAACTGGTGAAAGAGCACGATCGCGTGGGCCGAATGGCGGACACCCAGGAGTTTGAAAACTTTGTGCTGGAGAAGCGGCATATTTCCCCGGCATTAATGGAATTACTGCTCCAGGAAGCAGCGGAAAAAATCACCGATCTTGGCGAACAAATTGTGATTCGCCATCTTTATATTGAGCGGCGGATGGTGCCGCTCAATATCTGGCTGGAACAAGTGGAAGGTCAGCAGTTGCGCGACGCCATTGAAGAATACGGTAACGCTATTCGCCAGCTTGCCGCCGCTAACATTTTCCCTGGCGACATGCTGTTTAAAAACTTCGGTGTCACCCGTCACGGGCGTGTGGTTTTTTATGATTACGATGAAATTTGCTACATGACGGAAGTGAATTTCCGCGACATCCCGCCGCCGCGCTATCCGGAAGACGAACTTGCCAGCGAACCGTGGTACAGCGTCTCGCCGGGCGATGTTTTCCCGGAAGAGTTTCGCCACTGGCTATGCGCCGACCCGCGTATTGGTCCGCTGTTTGAAGAGATGCACGCCGACCTGTTCCGCGCTGATTACTGGCGCGCACTACAAAACCGCATACGTGAAGGGCATGTGGAAGATGTTTATGCGTATCGGCGCAGACAAAGATTTAGCGTACGGTATGGGGAGATGCTTTTTTGAGTAAAGCTTCCATATAATTTTTCTCCGCAATGTATCGAGGGTTATCCGTAAAGCCAAAGCTTTCAGCCATCTTATTTAATATATTAAGGATTAATTCAGCAATAACCCGGTGACCCAATTCAAAAGCCAACTCAAAGGCAGAGTATTTTTGTGGCGCTTTGTGTTGCCAAAAATCCATAATATCTTCAGCGGTAAATCCAAACAGGCGTGCATGGTCAGATAAAGCAAGATAAACCGTCTCTACAACATTTTGTTGTTTATGCTGTATCGCTGAAAACAAACCGGGATATTCATTAGAATTATTTGCCAGGAGGAGGGGTTTCATATTTTTTTATCGAATTTAAACGTATTAAACAGAGTGGGTAATGCGTTAAAAATAGTATTAATAACGTTCATATGTCCACTATTATAGGCAGTCAACATTTCTGTTCTATGTAGTTCTGGCATTTTCTGGAGCTGAATCATCAGTTGCGTAAGTTGGTGATTCTGACCAATTGCCATTAGCAAATTCATCGTTGCTGGTGATAATGGAGGGGTTATTTCATCCACAGATCCTTTTAACATCAATAGCTGTTCTTTCGGAAGTGCTGGAATTATTGCAACAGATTGGTTAATAACATGATCATTTGACCATTTCAGGAGGCTATAATCTACATTCATAAAATCCATCAGAGAATAGTGTTTAATATCCTCTTTGCTTTCGCTCATGATTCTTATTTTATCGTTAGTTACATTAGGATCATAAACCGAAACCACGTAATGGGTACATCCTTCAGTTGTGTTCTTTATTCTTAGCCGGACCGTCAAAGCATGGTTATCCACCAGTAATATGGCTGCCATAACACTGATGCCATTTGATTCCATCTTGTCAAAATATGCTTTCATAACTAGCCCGAAATCACCGCAGGCAGCAACGCAACGCCCCTCAGGACGGCTGGAAATCAACGCCAAAGTCTGGTTTTTGCTTTTTTTGTTGAAGTGAGTGAGAAATTTTTCAGCTGAAGAATAATCATCTTGATGGGGTTTGTAATCAACATTCTGATAAATATCATTAATATATTGTGCAGCAATGTGTCGGCATACTATACGGTTTTGGGGTCGCCCCGGAAAATAACATTGACCATTAAGTTTAATTCTTGGGAATTCTTTTTCTTTTCTATCTGACTTTAGGTTTAATTCTTGTTTATCAAGAGTGTCTGAGCGTTGAGGTAAAATTTCCATTAGGTATTTTTCAAATGTTGGGGCAATGGTTTGAGTAAGTGTCGTGTTTTCGTTTTTATTAATTATCGTAATTTCTTTCTTATCAGCTTGTAAGACGGACGTGGAAAATTTAATGACAAAATCCTTGTTGCTAAAGATATGACGACCATTTTGTCTACAGTTCTCTGAGAAGCTTTTTAATAGAGGCGTCGCCAGCTCCTTGCCAGAAAATTTATCCTCGGGTTCTTTATAAAACAATTCACTCAGGGTTTGGTGTTCATTTGTCTGGGCTGTATTATTAATATTTGCAGAGAAAGAACTACGAGGAATACGAGTAATCATTTAAATATCTCATTGTTTATTGATGTCTTGAATTTTAACTATCAGAACAGTGAAAAAATTTAATATGATTACAACTAAAGAAATATCATAAATCGCTCAATCTCATAATGCAGCCGTAAAAGTTTCGGTGGAATGAGATCTTGCGATTTTGTTAATGATTAAGTGGTTTGATGTTTAAAAATAATGCTGAGTTAATAAAAGTGTGTGAAGTGTATGACATTAAGTTATTTTGGCGTCAATGCGATTAACAGACACCCTTATTCTATTGCCACTCAGGTATGATGGGCAGAATATTGCCTCTGCCCGCCAGAAAAAGTCAGCGCATTCCACCGTACGCCAGCGTCACTTCCTTCGCCGCTTTAATCACCATCGCGCCAAACTCGGTCACGCGGTCATCGGTAATACGTGAAATCGGTCCGGAAATTGAAATTGCGGCAAACGGTTCGCGGTGCTCATCGAAAATACACGCTGCAAGGCAACGTAGCCCCAGTGCATGTTCCTCATCGTCAAATGAATAACCCCGTTTGCGCGTTTGGGCGAGATCTTCTTTTAAATGCACAGGAGACACCAGCGTTGCGTGGGTATAGGCATGTAACCCTTTGCGGTGCAGCAGCTTCGTCACCTGTTCTTCGCTCAGTTGGGCTAAAAAGGCTTTACCCGCACCGGAAGCGTGCATCGGCAATTTACCGCCGATAGGCGCGGACATTCGCATCAGATGCGTACACTGTACCTGGTCGATAATAATCGCTTCGTGATCGCTTTGATCAAGCACCGCCATATTGACCGTTTCGCCAGACTCTTCCATTAAATTGCGCAGGATAGGGTGAACAATCGCTAACAAATTACGGCTCTGGAGAAAGCTGCTGCCGACCATAAAGGCATGTGCGCCGATTGCCCAATGTCCCAGTTCGCCGACCTGACGCACGAAACCCTGCTGTTGCATCGTGGTTAGCAGGCGGTGGGTCGTGGAATTGGGTAACCCGGCTTGTTGCGCCAACTCTGTGAGTGCCACACTGCCATTGGATTCGGCAATCCACTCCAGTAATTTCAGGCCACGCGTTAAAGACTGAACCTGTCCAGTCGCTGGTGCGGTGGCAGCGGCGGGTTTTCTGCCGCGTTTCGCGGGAATGGGTGCGACCATGACAGCCTCCTTTTTCTGTATCGTGGAAATCATTTTCATTTTTATTGTTAGCTAATGCAATAGTTGCTGAACTGATCCGATGAGTTAATGTTGAACAAATCTCATGTTGCGTGGTGGTCGCTTTTACCACAGATGCGTTTATGCCAGTATGGTTTGTTGAATTTTTATTAAATCTGGGTTGAGCGTGTCGGGAGCAAGTGTGAGCAGCAAAGTGGAACAACTGCGTGCGCAGTTAAATGAACGTATTCTGGTGCTGGACGGCGGTATGGGCACCATGATCCAGAGCTATCGACTGAACGAAGCCGATTTTCGTGGTGAACGCTTTGCCGACTGGCCATGCGATCTCAAAGGCAACAACGACCTGCTGGTGCTCAGCAAACCGGAAGTGATCGCCGCTATCCACAACGCCTACTTTGAAGCGGGCGCGGATATCATCGAAACCAACACCTTCAACTCCACGACCATTGCGATGGCGGATTACCAGATGGAATCCCTGTCGGCGGAAATCAACTTTGCGGCGGCGAAACTGGCGCGAGCTTGTGCTGATGAGTGGACCGCGCGCACGCCGGAGAAACCGCGCTACGTTGCCGGTGTTCTCGGCCCGACCAACCGCACGGCGTCTATTTCTCCGGACGTAAATGATCCGGCATTTCGTAATATCACTTTTGACGGGCTGGTGGCGGCTTATCGAGAGTCCACCAAAGCGCTGGTGGAAGGTGGCGCGGATCTGATCCTGATTGAAACCGTTTTCGACACCCTTAACGCCAAAGCGGCGGTTTTTGCGGTGAAAACGGAGTTTGAAGCGCTGGGCGTTGAGCTGCCGATTATGATCTCCGGCACCATCACCGACGCCTCCGGGCGCACGCTCTCCGGGCAGACCACCGAAGCATTTTACAACTCATTGCGCCACGCCGAAGCTCTGAGCTTTGGCCTGAACTGTGCGCTGGGGCCCGATGAACTGCGCCAGTACGTGCAGGAGCTGTCACGGATTGCGGAATGCTACGTCACCGCGCACCCGAACGCCGGGCTACCCAACGCCTTTGGTGAGTACGATCTCGACGCCGACACGATGGCAAAACAGATACGTGAATGGGCGCAAGCGGGTTTTCTCAATATCGTCGGCGGCTGCTGTGGCACCACGCCACAACATATTGCAGCGATGAGTCGTGCAGTAGAAGGATTAGCGCCGCGCAAACTGCCGGAAATCCCCGTAGCCTGCCGTTTGTCCGGCCTGGAGCCGCTGAACATTGGCGAAGATAGCCTGTTTGTGAACGTGGGTGAACGCACCAACGTCACCGGTTCCGCTAAGTTCAAGCGCCTGATCAAAGAAGAGAAATACAGCGAGGCACTGGATGTGGCCCGCCAGCAGGTGGAAAACGGTGCGCAGATTATCGATATCAACATGGATGAAGGGATGCTCGACGCCGAAGCGGCGATGGTGCGTTTTCTCAATCTGATTGCCGGTGAACCGGATATCGCTCGCGTGCCGATTATGATCGACTCCTCAAAATGGGATGTCATTGAAAAAGGTCTGAAGTGTATCCAGGGCAAAGGCATTGTTAACTCTATCTCGATGAAAGAGGGCGTCGACGCCTTTATCCATCACGCGAAGCTCTTGCGTCGTTACGGTGCGGCAGTGGTGGTAATGGCCTTTGACGAACAGGGACAGGCCGATACCCGCGCACGGAAAATCGAGATTTGCCGTCGGGCGTACAAAATCCTCACCGAAGAGGTTGGCTTCCCGCCAGAAGATATCATCTTCGACCCGAACATCTTCGCGGTCGCAACCGGCATTGAAGAGCACAACAACTATGCGCAGGACTTTATCGGCGCCTGCGAAGACATCAAACGCGAACTGCCGCACGCGCTGATTTCCGGCGGCGTATCTAACGTTTCTTTCTCATTCCGTGGCAACGATCCGGTGCGCGAAGCCATTCACGCAGTGTTCCTCTACTACGCTATTCGCAATGGCATGGATATGGGGATCGTCAATGCCGGGCAGCTGGCGATTTACGACGACCTGCCCGCTGAACTGCGCGACGCGGTGGAAGATGTGATTCTTAATCGTCGCGATGATGGCACTGAGCGTTTACTGGAGCTTGCCGAGAAATATCGCGGCAGCAAAACCGACGACACCGCTAACGCCCAGCAGGCGGAGTGGCGCTCGTGGGAAGTGAATAAACGTCTGGAATACTCGCTGGTCAAAGGCATTACTGAGTTTATCGAGCAGGATACCGAAGAAGCCCGCCAGCAGGCTACGCGCCCGATTGAAGTGATTGAAGGCCCGTTGATGGACGGCATGAACGTGGTCGGCGATCTGTTTGGCGAAGGCAAAATGTTCCTGCCACAGGTGGTCAAATCGGCGCGCGTCATGAAACAGGCGGTGGCCTACCTCGAACCGTTTATTGAAGCCAGCAAAGAGCAGGGCAAAACCAACGGCAAGATGGTGATCGCCACCGTGAAGGGCGACGTCCACGACATCGGTAAAAATATCGTTGGTGTGGTGCTGCAATGTAACAACTACGAAATTGTCGATCTCGGCGTTATGGTGCCTGCGGAAAAAATTCTCCGTACCGCTAAAGAAGTGAATGCTGATCTGATTGGCCTTTCGGGGCTTATCACGCCGTCGCTGGACGAGATGGTTAACGTGGCGAAAGAGATGGAGCGTCAGGGCTTCACTATTCCGCTATTGATTGGCGGCGCGACGACCTCAAAAGCGCACACGGCGGTGAAAATCGAGCAGAACTACAGCGGCCCGACGGTGTATGTGCAGAATGCCTCGCGTACCGTTGGTGTGGTGGCGGCGCTGCTTTCCGATACCCAGCGTGATGATTTTGTCGCTCGTACCCGCAAGGAGTACGAAACCGTACGTATTCAGCACGGGCGCAAGAAACCGCGCACACCACCGGTCACGCTGGAAGCGGCGCGCGATAACGATTTCGCTTTTGACTGGCAGGCTTACACGCCGCCGGTGGCGCACCGTCTCGGCGTGCAGGAAGTCGAAGCCAGCATCGAAACGCTGCGTAATTACATCGACTGGACACCGTTCTTTATGACCTGGTCGCTGGCCGGGAAGTATCCGCGCATTCTGGAAGATGAAGTGGTGGGCGTTGAGGCGCAGCGGCTGTTTAAAGACGCCAACGACATGCTGGATAAATTAAGCGCCGAGAAAACGCTGAATCCGCGTGGCGTGGTGGGCCTGTTCCCGGCAAACCGTGTGGGCGATGACATTGAAATCTACCGTGACGAAACGCGTACCCATGTGATCAACGTCAGCCACCATCTGCGTCAACAGACCGAAAAAACAGGCTTCGCTAACTACTGTCTCGCTGACTTCGTTGCGCCGAAGCTTTCTGGTAAAGCAGATTACATCGGCGCATTTGCCGTGACTGGCGGGCTGGAAGAGGACGCACTGGCTGATGCCTTTGAAGCGCAGCACGATGATTACAACAAAATCATGGTGAAAGCGCTTGCCGACCGTTTAGCCGAAGCCTTTGCGGAGTATCTCCATGAGCGTGTGCGTAAAGTCTACTGGGGCTATGCGCCGAACGAGAACCTCAGCAACGAAGAGCTGATCCGCGAAAACTACCAGGGCATCCGTCCGGCACCGGGCTATCCGGCCTGCCCGGAACATACGGAAAAAGCCACCATCTGGGAGCTGCTGGAAGTGGAAAAACACACTGGCATGAAACTCACAGAATCTTTCGCCATGTGGCCCGGTGCATCGGTTTCGGGTTGGTACTTCAGCCACCCGGACAGCAAGTACTACGCTGTAGCACAAATTCAGCGCGATCAGGTTGAAGATTATGCCCGCCGTAAAGGTATGAGCGTTACCGAAGTTGAGCGCTGGCTGGCACCGAATCTGGGGTATGACGCGGACTGATTCACAAATCTGTCACTTTTCCTTACAACAAACAGGGCGCTCAATGAGTGCCCTGTCTCTTTATTAATATGAAACACTTATACTGGAAACAGGCTGGAATAATCTTAGCCGGAAAAACGAATGTCAAAAGGCACAGTAAAGATGCCAGTCAGCGTGTTTCCGGTCCTTTGGTCATTCAATTGCTTCAGGAACATATAACGATAAGGAGAACCTGAACTCGTGTTAACGCTGCTTCACCTGCTTTCTGCCGTCGCCCTGCTGGTCTGGGGGACTCATATTGTTCGAACCGGCGTAATGCGCGTCTTCGGCGCGCGTTTGCGTACTGTCCTTAGCCGGAGCGTCGAAAAAAAGCCGCTCGCCTTTTGCGCGGGGATCGGCGTTACCGCACTGGTACAGAGCAGTAATGCCACCACCATGCTGGTGACCTCGTTTGTCGCTCAGGATCTGGTAGCCCTCGCACCGGCTCTGGTCATTGTGCTGGGTGCAGATGTCGGGACGGCGCTAATGGCGCGTATTCTCACCTTCGACTTATCCTGGCTGTCACCGTTACTTATTTTTATCGGCGTGATTTTTTTCCTCGGACGCAAACAGTCACGCGCCGGGCAACTGGGCCGCGTCGGTATTGGTCTTGGGCTGATTTTGCTAGCGCTGGAGTTGATTGTGCAGGCCGTAACGCCGATCACCCAGGCAAACGGCGTTCAGGTGATCTTTGCCTCGCTGACCGGCGATATTCTGCTGGATGCGCTGATTGGCGCGATGTTCGCCATTATCAGCTACTCCAGCCTTGCTGCTGTATTGCTGACTGCGACTCTGACCGCCGCAGGCATTATCTCCTTCCCCGTGGCGCTCTGTCTGGTGATTGGTGCTAACCTCGGTTCCGGCCTGCTGGCGATGCTCAACAACAGTGCCGCCAATGCCGCAGCCCGCCGTGTCGCGCTGGGTAGTTTGCTGTTTAAGCTGGTGGGTAGCCTGATTATCCTGCCGTTTGTCCATTTGCTGGCAGAGACAATGGGGAAGTTGTCATTGCCAAAAGCGGAACTGGTGATCTATTTCCACGTCTTCTACAACCTTGTACGTTGCCTGGTCATGCTGCCATTTGTTGACCCGATGGCACGGTTTTGCAAAACGATTATTCGCGATGAACCGGAACTGGATACCCAGCTACGGCCTAAACATCTGGATGTCAGCGCGCTGGATACGCCCACGCTTGCTCTGGCGAACGCCGCGCGCGAAACCCTGCGCATTGGCGACGCCATGGAACAGATGATGGAAGGGCTGAATAAAGTGATGCACGGCGAGCCACGGCAGGAGAAAGAGCTGCGTAAGCTGGCAGATGATATCAACGTTCTCTATACCGCCATTAAGCTGTATCTGGCGCGGATGCCAAAAGAGGAACTGGCAGAAGAAGAGTCGCGTCGCTGGGCGGAGATTATTGAAATGTCGCTCAACCTTGAACAGGCTTCCGATATCGTCGAGCGCATGGGCAGCGAAATTGCTGATAAATCGCTGGCAGCACGGCGGGCATTTTCGCTTGATGGCTTGAAGGAACTGGATGCGCTCTATGAGCAATTGCTCAGTAATTTAAAACTGGCAATGTCGGTGTTCTTCTCTGGCGATGTCACCAGCGCTCGTCGTTTGCGTCGCAGCAAACATCGTTTTCGCATTCTTAATCGCCGCTATTCCCACGCCCACGTCGATCGCCTGCATCAGCAAAACGTGCAGAGCATTGAAACCAGTTCGCTACATTTAGGCTTACTGGGAGATATGCAGCGCCTGAACTCGCTGTTTTGTTCGGTGGCTTACAGTGTGCTGGAACAGCCGGATGAAGATGAAGGACGGGACGAGTATTAATATTGTGAATCCTGTAGGCCTGATAAGACGCGTCAAGCGTCGCATCAGGCACTATGAACAAGATGCCGGATCATGCATCCGGCAATTCACTTAAAAACGGTGACCAGCTTCCAGCGGAACCGCTTCTTCACCAGCCTTAAACACATAAGTGGTGTTCGGGCCACCCAGCGTAGCGTGACCTTTACTCACTGTGATCCAGTTACCTTCCGGTAGACCAATAATCGTCAGTTCTGGCGCGACGACCAGCAGTTCGCGAATACGCTGCTCACGGGTTTCACCTTTATGGCCTTCCGGCAGCGCGTTGGTGAAGTGCGGGTTGATTTGCAGCGGGAACAGATTTAGCGCATCGAAACCTTGCGGATCGACAATCGGCATATCGTTGGTGGTACGAATAGTTGGGCAAGCAAGGTTAGCGCCTGCGCTCCAGCCAATATACAGCGCGCCACGTTTCACCACGTCAGTAATTGGTGCCAGCAGCCCGCGTTCGCGGCACTGTTTCAGCAACTGGAAAGTATTACCGCCGCCGACAATCACGATCTCAGCATTTTCAATAGCGGCAACGGGATCGACAACGCTATGAATACCGGTGACAGAAACACCCAGCGGAGCGAGAACCGCAGCCGTTTTCGCTGTGTAATCATCCCAGGTCTGCGTTACGCCAGCGAAAGGAATAAATACCGCTGAACGGCGACCCTGCAACTGTTCAGCAATCAGCGGCAGCGCATGTTCCAGCCAGGCTTTACCCGGCAGCGTCGAGTTACTCAATAAAAGCAGTTCCATTACTTCTCCGGTTAGTAAGAAATCACGGGAGGCATGCTACCACTGCGAATTTAACCACTTACTGACATGGCTCACGATGTCGCACATTGCTTCTGGAAAGTGATTTGAGCAGGTAACGAATTCAAGCCAATGGAAATAACAAATAGTTCGCTCATGACTATTTTTTATCAACCCAAAGGTACGGTATATTCCGTTTTTTACAGGAGAATTTATGCTGCCCGACTCATCAGTCCGTTTAAATAAATACATCAGCGAAAGCGGAATTTGCTCACGCCGCGAAGCGGATCGCTATATCGAGCAAGGCAATGTGTTCCTTAATGGCAAGCGAGCCACCATTGGCGATCAGGTGAAACCCGGCGACGTTGTGAAAGTAAACGGTCAGTTGATTGAGCCTCGGGAAGCCGAAGATTTGGTACTTATCGCCCTGAACAAGCCCGTCGGTATTGTCAGCACCACCGAAGATGGCGAGCGCGATAACATTGTCGATTTCGTTAACCACAGCAAACGCGTGTTCCCGATTGGCCGCCTGGATAAAGACTCCCAGGGGCTGATTTTCCTCACCAATCACGGCGATCTGGTGAATAAGATCCTCCGTGCGGGTAACGATCATGAGAAAGAGTATCTGGTTACGGTCGATAAACCGATTACCGATGAATTTATTCGTGGTATGGGGGCGGGGGTGCCAATCCTCGGGACAGTGACTAAAAAGTGTAAAGTCAAAAAAGAAGCGCCGTTTGTCTTCCGCATTACCCTGGTGCAGGGGCTGAACCGTCAGATCCGTCGCATGTGCGAGCACTTTGGTTACGAAGTGAAAAAGCTGGAACGTACGCGCATTATGAACGTCAGTTTAAGCGGCATTCCGCTGGGTGAGTGGCGCGATTTAACTGATGATGAGTTAATCGACCTCTTTAAGCTCATCGAAAATTCCTCTTCCGAGGCAAAACCTAAAGTGAAGGCCAAACCGAAAACAGCGGGCATCAAACGTCCAGTCGTTAAGATGGAAAAAACGGCGGAAAAAGGCGGTCGCCCGGCGTCCAACGGTAAGCGTTTTACCTCGCCGGGGCGTAAAAAGAAGGAGCGCTGATTAACGCCTCAGACTGATGAAAACGGCCCAAAAGTGCCCGGACAGTCCCCTCGCCCCTTCGGGAAAAGGGTTAGGGTGAGGGGAAAATTGTGTTCACACTGACGAGTGAAAATCTCAGGCGTTGATTGTGGATTAGCGCCTGCCGCGCGTCGACGTATTTGCTGACCAGCTAAATGACGCTTCAGGATCCGGTTTATAAGCCTGCTTTTTCTTCAACTGGCGGGCTTTTTTCGCTTCAGCCTCACGCTCAACCATTAATTTATCGATGTAATCTTTCTTAATGCTGTTGGTTTCGGAGTTGGTCAATACGCGACCATGCGCAATCCGCGCCCGATCCAGCAGTGTTTTAAGTTCACGCTGCTCGCGTTCAGTCATCTCTTTTTGGGTAATACGGGGGAGTGCCATGATGGTGCCCTCAGTGAGCCAGAGAGTTCAGTGTACGGGAATTCGTTTGCGAGCAGAACTGATAATATTCATTTTGCCTTCTCTTAACTATTTATCTCTTTCGATAATTAATTAGAGATGCAGATAAAAAAATTAAAGGCAATTATTCTCCGATAAAGACGCTGGTTAACAGAGTACAGGCTCGTTTATTGATGAGCATAGTGACAAGAAAATCAATACGGCCCGAAATATAGCTTCCAGGCCATACAGTATTTACTCAAACAAATTACTATGCAGTTTTTGCACCACCTGCTCGGCATCTTCGCCGGGCACCAGGAAGCACAGGTTATGGCTGGATGCGCCGTAACAAATCATGCGAATGTTGAACGGTTCCAGTACGCCGAATACCTCTTTGCCAACGCCGCAGGCTTTTGACAGGTCATTGCCAATCAACGCGACCAGCGCCAGACCTTCTTCCACTTCCACCCGGCACAGTGCGGAAAGCTCCATCAGCAGAGATTGCGTCAGCAACGTATCGCCAGTGGAGGTTGAACCGGTGGTATCAAGGGTTAATGCCACGCTCACTTCTGACGTGGTGATTAAGTCTACCGAAATATTATGCCGCGCGAGGATGCCGAAAACTTCTGCGAGGAAGCCGCGAGAATGCAGCATATTCAGGCTGTGCAAAGTGAGTAGAGTCTGATTGCGACGAAGCGCCAGCGCGCGGAACAGCGGCGGATTTTCAGTTTTATTGCACACCAGCGTACCACCTGCGCGTGAGTCTTTGCTGGAGCCGACAAAGACCGGGATATCGCTGCGTACTGCGGGGAGCAACGTTGCTGGATGCAGTACTTTTGCACCAAAAGTTGCCATCTCTGCCGCTTCGGCAAACGCGATTTCATCAATGCGTTTTGCTGCGGAAACCACGCGTGGATCGGTGGTGTAGATGCCCGGGACGTCGGTCCAGATATCAACACGAGATGCGTGTAAAGCCTCCGCCAGCAAGGCTGCCGTATAATCGCTGCCTCCACGGCCAAGCGTCGTTGTACGACCTTTATTTTCGCTACCGATAAATCCCTGGGTGATCACTAAGCCGTCATTGAGGCGTGGGAGCAGCTGCAGCGCGGCCAGTTCCGCCAGCGCGGCTACATCTGGCTCTGCACGACCAAATCGGTCGTTGGTACGCATCACTTTACGTACATCAAACCACTGTGCCTGAACATCGCGTTCGCGCAGGATCTCAACAAACAGCAGGGTCGACATCAGCTCGCCGTGGCTGACCAGCTCATCTGTCAGCGCCGGAGACGTTGCCAGCGCCGCCGCTTCTGCCAGAACAGTAATGTTCTCCAGCAGACGTTCAATCTCTTCACGGATAACGTTCGGGTAACGCAGACGTTCCAGAATGGCAAACTGGATGTTGCGAATAGCGTCGAGTTTTTCGAATCGCTCGCCAGGTTCCAGCCCTTCCGCTAAAGCGACCAGCAGATTAGTGATACCAGCAGAAGCCGAGAGGACTACTAAACGCACGTTGGCATCAGAAAGCACAATATCAGCGCTGCGGTTCATGGCGTCAAAATCAGCTACGCTGGTACCGCCAAATTTGGAGACAACAATTTCAGACATAACTACCTCGTGTCAGGGGATCCATTTTCAGCCTTGGCACAAGGGAAGAGCGGAAGACGGGTGGGCGCAGAGCGATACTTCGCTACTATTTTCACCCAGAAGTGCTCCACCACTTGCGAAACGCCCGACTGCGAACGCTTCTGGTGACAACCCAGGGGATTCAGCCCCTGTAGCCGATGATGAACGTGGCCAGCCGTTCAATCACCTCGGCGATGCACCCCCTCAGGTGTTATCACAGGACTGGCTCCTCCAACACCGTTACTTGGGCAACGCGCCTCTTCTGGCCTGCGCTAGCGCAGGTAGTACATTTATAAATAAAGGGTGAGCGGGGCGGTTGTCAACGACGGGGTCATGCGGATTTTTCATCCACTCCTGGCGGTCAGTAGTTCAGCTAATAAATGCTTCACTGCGCTAAGGGTTTACACTCAACATTACGCTAACGGCACTAAAACCATCACATTTTTCTGTGACTGGCGCTACAATCTTCCAAAGTCACAATTCTCAAAATCAGAAGAGTATTGCTAATGAAAAACATCAATCCAACGCAGACCGCTGCCTGGCAGGCACTACAGAAACACTTCGATGAAATGAAAGACGTTACGATCGCCGATCTTTTTGCTAAAGACGGCGATCGTTTTTCTAAGTTCTCCGCAACATTCGACGATCAGATGCTGGTGGATTACTCCAAAAACCGCATCACTGAAGAGACGCTGGCGAAATTACAGGATCTGGCGAAAGAGTGCGATCTGGCGGGCGCGATTAAGTCGATGTTCTCTGGCGAGAAGATCAACCGCACTGAAAACCGCGCCGTGCTGCACGTAGCGCTGCGTAACCGTAGCAATACCCCGATTCTGGTTGATGGCAAAGATGTTATGCCAGAAGTCAACGCGGTGCTGGAGAAGATGAAAACCTTCTCGGAAGCGATTATCTCCGGTGAGTGGAAGGGTTATACCGGCAAAGCAATCACTGACGTAGTGAACATCGGGATCGGCGGTTCTGACCTCGGCCCGTACATGGTGACCGAAGCACTGCGTCCGTACAAAAATCACCTGAACATGCACTTTGTTTCTAACGTCGATGGGACTCACATCGCGGAAGTGCTGAAAAAAGTAAACCCGGAAACCACGCTGTTCCTGGTAGCATCTAAAACCTTCACCACTCAGGAAACCATGACCAACGCCCATAGTGCGCGTGACTGGTTCCTGAAAGCGGCTGGTGATGAAAAACACGTTGCGAAACACTTTGCGGCGCTTTCCACCAATGCCAAAGCCGTTGGCGAGTTTGGTATTGATACTGCCAACATGTTCGAGTTCTGGGACTGGGTTGGCGGCCGTTACTCTTTGTGGTCAGCGATTGGCCTGTCGATTGTTCTCTCCATCGGCTTTGATAATTTTGTTGAACTGCTTTCTGGCGCACACGCGATGGACAAGCATTTCTCCGCCACGCCTGCCGAGAAAAACCTGCCTGTCCTGCTGGCGCTGATTGGCATCTGGTACAACAATTTCTTTGGTGCGGAAACTGAAGCGATTCTGCCGTATGACCAGTATATGCACCGTTTTGCGGCGTACTTCCAGCAGGGCAATATGGAGTCCAACGGTAAGTATGTTGACCGTAACGGTAACGTTGTGGATTACCAGACTGGCCCGATTATCTGGGGTGAACCAGGCACTAACGGTCAGCACGCGTTCTACCAGCTGATCCACCAGGGAACCAAAATGGTACCGTGCGATTTCATCGCTCCGGCTATCACCCATAACCCGCTCTCTGATCATCACCAGAAACTGCTGTCTAACTTCTTTGCTCAGACCGAAGCGCTGGCGTTTGGTAAATCCCGCGAAGTGGTTGAGCAGGAATATCGTGATCAGGGTAAAGATCCGGCAACGCTTGACTACGTGGTGCCGTTCAAAGTGTTCGAAGGTAACCGCCCGACCAACTCCATCCTGCTGCGTGAAATCACTCCGTTCAGCCTGGGGGCGTTGATTGCGCTGTATGAGCACAAAATCTTTACTCAGGGCGTGATCCTGAACATCTTCACCTTCGACCAGTGGGGCGTGGAACTGGGTAAACAACTGGCGAACCGTATTCTGCCAGAGCTGAAAGATGATAAAGAAATCAGCAGCCACGATAGCTCGACCAATGGTCTGATTAACCGCTATAAAGCGTGGCGCGGTTAATCATCGTTCATGCCTGATGCCGCTATGTAGGCCGGATAAGGCGTTCACGCCGCATCCGGCAACCGATGCCTGATGCGACGCGGTCGCGTCTTATCAGGCCTACAGGTCGATGCCGATATGTACATCGTATTCGGCAATTAATACATAGCACGATTGATTAAATAACCTTAATAACAATGCCGACGTTATGTCGGCATTTTTTTATCAGATAAATCCCCTTGTCTGTGATTTAACGGAAATCATACCGTGAGGTTAATCCTAAAATAGATTTTTAATCGTTGTTTATTTCGGAAAATACGCAGATTAATTACTTTTGTTTTTATTTTAAGTTTATGATTTTTATTGTTATTTAAATATAAGTTGAAACTTATATTTGATATTCATTCCAATTATCCTAAAACACCATCGCTAATTCCCCGCGCCGTAATTCGCATGCTTTAGTTGTGTATACTCGATCCCGCCCGAAATGTTTTTGGGTAAATCTCCATTCATTCAATGAAGGGAAATTGTTATGAAAAAAGTTCTGTATGGCATTTTTGCCATATCTGCGCTTGCGGCGACTTCTGCGTGGGCTGCACCTGTACAGGTGGGCGAAGCGGCAGGGTCGGCAGCAACGTCGGTTTCGGCGGGGAGTTCCTCCGCGACCAGCGTCAGCACCGTAAGCTCGGCGGTGGGTGTCGCGCTCGCGGCAACCGGTGGCGGTGATGGTTCTAATACCGGGACCACCACAACCACAACCACAACCACCAGTACCCAGTAATAAAGTATGTATCCCCAAAATAATTCGAGTCATCGCATCTGTGGCTTGAAATATGAAGGGGATTAACCATAACCACACTCCGGTGTGGTTATTCTGCCCCTCTGGAGAAGAGTCGTGAAGCGACCTGCACTCATTCTTATCTGCCTGTTATTACAGGCCTGTTCAGCCACGACTAAAGAGCTGGGCAATTCACTGTGGGACAGTCTGTTCGGCACGCCAGGCGTACAGCTGACGGACGATGATATTCAAAATATGCCCTACGCCAGCCAGTACATGCAGCTTAATGGCGGGCCGCAATTGTTTGTGGTGCTGGCCTTCGCTGAAGACGGACAACAAAAATGGGTCACTCAGGATCAAGCCACTCTCGTCACACAACATGGTCGTCTGGTGAAGACTTTGCTTGGCGGCGACAACCTGATTGAAGTGAATAACCTTGCCGCCGACCCGCTGATTAAACCCGCACAAATCATTGATGGTGCAACCTGGACGCGCACGATGGGCTGGACCGAGTATAAGCAGGTACGCTACGCCACCGCACGATCAGTCTTCAAATGGAATGGTACCGATACCGTCAAAGTCGGCAGCGATGAAACCCCGGTTCGCGTGCTGGACGAAGAAGTCTCCACCGACCAGGCGCGCTGGCATAACCGCTATTGGATCGACAGCGTAGGGCAAATTCGCCAGTCGGAACAGTATCTCGGCGCGGATTATTTCCCGGTGAAAACCACTCTCATCAAGGCGGCAAAACAATGATTAAACAAACTTTTGTCGCGTTGCTTTTGAGTGTGGGAGCGTCATCGGTCTTCGCGGCAGGAACCGTCAAGGTGTTCAGCAATGGCAGCAGTGAGGCCAAAACGCTAACGGGCGCAGAGCATTTAATCGATCTGGTAGGCCAACCGCGGCTGGCAAACAGCTGGTGGCCCGGTGCGGTGATTAGCGAAGAGCTGGCAACGGCGGCAGCATTGCGGCAGCAGCAGGCGTTGCTGACACGGCTGGCAGAACTGGCTGCAGATTCCAGCGCCGACGATGCCGCCGCGATTAACGCCTTACGCCAGCAAATTCAGGCGTTGAAAGTGACGGGCAGGCAAAAAATCAATCTTGATCCTGATATCGTCCGCGTTGCCGAACGCGGTAACCCACCGTTGCAGGGCAACTACACGCTGTGGGTCGGGCCACCACCGTCCACGGTCACGCTGTTCGGGCTTATCAGCCGTCCTGGCAAGCAGCCATTCACTCCAGGTCGCGACGTGGCGAGCTATCTCTCCGGGCAGAACCTGCTTAGCGGTGCGGATCGCAGCTACGCGTGGGTGGTTTACCCGGACGGACGCACGCAAAAAGCGCCGGTGGCTTACTGGAACAAGCGTCACGTAGAGCCGATGCCCGGCAGCATTATTTATGTTGGCCTCGCGGACTCCGTCTGGAGTGAGACGCCTGATGCCCTTAACGCCGACATTCTTCAGACTCTGACGCAGCGGATACCCCAATAATGAAAAAAAGACATCTGCTTAGCTTACTGGCGCTGGGCATTAGCATGGCTTGCTACGGCGAAACATATCCTGCGCCCATTGGCCCGTCGCAGTCGGATTTCGGTGGCGTAGGATTATTACAAACGCCCACCGCACGCATGGCGCGGGAAGGGGAGTTGAGCCTGAACTATCGCGATAACGATCAGTACCGTTATTACTCAGCTTCAGTGCAACTCTTCCCGTGGCTGGAAACAACGCTGCGCTACACCGACGTGCGCACCCGGCAGTACAGCAGCGTCGAAGCGTTCTCTGGCGATCAAACGTATAAAGATAAAGCCTTCGATCTCAAACTGCGTTTGTGGGAAGAGAGTTACTGGCTGCCGCAAGTGGCGGTTGGTGCGCGGGATATCGGCGGTACGGGGCTGTTTGATGCGGAATATCTTGTTGCCAGCAAAGCCTGGGGGCCGTTCGATTTTACGCTCGGCCTGGGCTGGGGATATTTGGGCACCAGCGGTAATGTGAAAAATCCGCTCTGTTCAGCCAGTGATAAATATTGCTATCGCGATAACAGCTACAAACAGGCGGGATCTATCGACGGTAGCCAGATGTTCCACGGTCCTGCCTCACTGTTTGGCGGCGTGGAATACCAGACGCCCTGGCAACCGCTGCGCCTGAAACTGGAGTATGAAGGCAATAATTATCAGCAGGATTTTGCCGGGAAGCTGGAGCAAAAAAGTAAGTTTAACGTCGGTGCGATTTATCGCGTTACCGATTGGGCCGACGTTAACCTTAGCTATGAACGTGGCAACACCTTTATGTTTGGCGTTACGTTGCGCACCAACTTTAACGATCTGCGCCCGTCTTACAACGATAACGCCCGCCCGCAATATCAACCGCAGCCGCAGGATGCCATTTTGCAGCATTCGGTGGTGGCGAATCAGTTAACGCTGTTGAAATACAATGCTGGACTTGCCGATCCACAGATCCAGGCGAAAGGCGATACGCTGTATGTTACCGGCGAGCAGGTGAAATATCGTGATTCGCGCGAAGGGATCATCCGTGCGAATCGGATCGTGATGAACGATCTGCCGGATGGGATCAAAACGATCCGCATTACGGAAAATCGCCTTAACATGCCGCAGGTGACGACGGAAACCGATGTCGCCAGCCTGAAAAATCATCTCGCCGGAGAGCCGTTGGGCCACGAAACGACGCTGGCGCAAAAACGCGTCGAGCCAGTGGTTCCGCAGTCCACCGAGCAGGGCTGGTATATCGACAAATCACGCTTTGATTTCCATATCGATCCGGTGCTGAACCAGTCGGTCGGTGGCCCGGAAAACTTTTACATGTATCAGCTGGGCGTGATGGGAACGGCAGATTTGTGGCTGACGGACCATCTGCTGACCACCGGCAGCCTGTTTGCAAATCTTGCCAACAACTACGACAAGTTTAACTACACTAATCCTCCGCAGGACTCGCACTTACCGCGCGTGCGTACCCATGTGCGCGAGTATGTGCAGAACGATGTCTATGTGAATAACCTGCAAGCCAACTACTTCCAGCATCTGGGCAACGGCTTCTACGGTCAGGTCTACGGTGGTTATCTCGAAACCATGTTTGGCGGTGCGGGGGCAGAAGTGTTGTATCGCCCGCTGGACAGCAACTGGGCGTTTGGTCTGGATGCCAACTACGTTAAACAGCGCGACTGGCGTAGTGCAAAAGATATGATGAAATTCACCGACTACAGCGTGAAAACCGGACATTTGACCGCCTACTGGACGCCATCTTTCGCTCAGGATGTGTTAGTTAAAGCCAGCGTCGGGCAGTATCTGGCAGGGGATAAAGGCGGCACGCTGGAGATCGCCAAACGCTTTGATAGCGGCGTGGTGGTGGGTGGCTATGCCACGATCACTAATGTTTCGAAAGAGGAGTACGGCGAAGGGGACTTCACCAAAGGCGTGTATGTCTCGGTACCGTTGGATCTCTTCTCGTCTGGCCCGACACGCAGCCGTGCGGCGATTGGCTGGACGCCGCTGACGCGTGACGGTGGTCAGCAACTTGGGCGTAAGTTCCAGTTGTATGACATGACCAGCGACCGTAGCGTCAATTTCCGCTAAGTCATGGGAAAGGTGCCAGTTTTCGCACTCACTGGCACCTTCATTCTTAATGGCCTGTCGAGCCATCAGGAACGCAGTTCACTCCCGGTTTGCGATCTGGTGTGTAAAGGCGAAAACATTCTGTCTTCCTGTCCGTCGATATCGGTTGCAGGTCTGGTTGCCTGAGCGACTGGGCCATCATTGGGCTGGAGACATTGCTTTGCGGTAGGTCGGCTTTATCAGCAGTACCGAGCGGACCAGCATAAGCAGGAAGAACAGAGACTGATAACATCAAAGCAGCAAAATAAGGCTTCATTTTTACCACCTTTATCAGGTTACGTTTCATTTGTTCCAGAGGAACATTGTCGATTTTTCGCGCATTGCTGGTGGCTGGGAATCACCTGAATGGGTGATTTTTGAATTACCGGCTTTGGTGCGGTTTGTCTTGCCGGATGCGCCGCCAGGCGCGGCTTATCCGGCCTACGGGTAGGTATATCCGGCTTTGGTGGAGGCGCGCTCCAAATCCAGGTTGAACAAAACATACACAAAAAATATAGATCTCCGTCACATTTTTGCGTTATATAGGAAGCTCGCCACTGTGAAGGAGGTACTGCTATGACGTCACTCTCTCGTCCGCGCGTGGAGTTTATCTCCACCATTTTGCAGACCGTACTCAATCTTGGCCTGCTGTGCCTCGGCCTGATTTTGGTTGTCTTCCTCGGCAAAGAAACGGTGCATCTGGCTGATGTGCTGTTCGCGCCAGAACAAACCAGCAAATATGAGCTGGTAGAAGGACTGGTGGTTTACTTTCTCTATTTCGAATTTATCGCGCTGATTGTGAAGTACTTTCAGTCCGGTTTTCACTTCCCGCTACGTTACTTTGTCTATATTGGGATCACCGCCATTGTGCGCTTGATCATCGTCGATCATAAATCGCCACTGGATGTGTTGATCTACTCGGCTGCGATCCTGTTACTGGTGATCACCCTGTGGCTGTGTAATTCGAAACGGCTGAAGCGGGAGTAAAAAGTCAGCACGCCGAAATGGCGCGGCGTGCTGGACAGGAAGATTACAGCGTAGCAGTTTGTTGTGTTTTCTTCGTTTCCGGTTCCCAGAGCGCTTCCAGCTCCTCAAGGGTTTTACCTTTGGTTTCCGGGACAAATTTCCACATAAACAGTGCTGCCAGAACGCCCATACAACCGTAAATCCAGTAGGAGAAACCGTTGTGGAAATGGGCCACCAGCCAGGAGTTTTTGTCCATCATCGGGAAGGTCCAGGAGACGAAGTAGTTCGCCAGCCACTGGGCCGCCACCGCGATTGCCAGCGCTTTACCACGAATAGCATTCGGGAAGATTTCCGACAGCAGTACCCAGCATACCGGACCCCAGGACATGGCAAAGGCGGCAACATAGAACAGCATCGACAGTAGCGCCACAATACCCGGTGCCTGAGTGTAAAACGCGGTACCGAGGCTAAACATACCGATTGCCATTCCGAGTGCGCCGATAATTTGCAGTGGCTTACGACCAAATTTATCCACCGTCATAATTGCCAGAACGGTGAAGGTGAGGTTGATAACTCCGACAATAATGGTCTGCAACAGCGCGATATCCGTGCTGGCCCCCAGCGTTTTGAACACTTCCGGCGCGTAGTACAGCACCACATTGATGCCGACAAATTGCTGGAAGATGGAGAGCATTACGCCGATTACAATCACGCCCACGCCAAACATCAGCAGACGACCACCGGTTTTGCGGCCATGATCCAGGGAGTGTTTAATTTCCTGTACTGCCTGAGTTGCAAGCGTGTTGCCCATAATTTTGCGCAGGATACCTTCCGCCTGTTCTTGCTTGCCGCGCGACATCAGCCAGCGAGGACTTTCTGGCACGGTATACAGCAGCATTAAGAACAGCAGTGCAGGGATACATTCCGAGGCAAACATATAACGCCAGCCGTCAGTATTCAGCCAGCTGGCATCACCGGAACGGGCAATAAAATAGTTTACGCAGTAAACTAAAAGTTGCCCGAAAATAATCGCAAACTGGTTAAAAGAGACCAGTTTCCCGCGAATATGAGCTGGAGCCAGTTCCGCAATATACATTGGCGAGAGCATTGAGGCTAAACCAACGCCAATACCGCCAATAATGCGATAAATAACAAATTCCGGGACATAACCTGCCAGATAAACAGGCACTGTGTTGTCCGGGTTTATAGAGGTAAAACCAAGTTCTGGCCAGGCAGAACCTACACCAGAAATAAAAAACAGGACAGCAGCAATCTTAAGTGAATCACGACGACCGAAGCGGTTACTGCAATAACCACCGAGGGCACCGCCGATGATGCAACCAATCAGAGCGCTGGCCACGCAAAACCCTAACAGGGAGTTGGCAGCGGATTCACTTAAGTTTTGTGGAGCAACAAAGACGGTATTGAGTGACTCAACAGTACCGGAAATAACGGCGGTGTCGTAGCCAAATAATAAACCACCTAATGTAGCGACTAAGGTAATCGAAAATATATAACTGGAATTATACTGGGTATTCATTCAGACCTGCCTTAGACCATTCTGATCTTTTATCAGTGCATTGATGTTGGAATTGTCAGGCAGTTAAGGCAATTATCATTTTTTACAATGCGTTTACGTAATGTCTTTTCTGTGATCTTAATTGTGATAATTATCCAAAATTGATAAAAACAATACTATTGCCGTGACTCAGAGCACGAAAGAGAATTATCGTAAGTGGGAAAACAAATAACGTAAAAATAATAATCTCTATGATGGAAATATTAACCGGCGAACGATTCAGATTGCAGACGAAAGAAAAAAAGGCGCTCCGTGGAGCGCCGAATAACAGTCACAAGTTGGGATAACGTAAGTTGAGGGTGCAGCGGCATAACATTGGCAGAACAACATCTTTAACCTTTCACACCACCTGCCGTCAGGCCGTTGACCAGCCAGCGTTGAGCCAGCAAGAAGACGATGGTGATCGGTAATGCAGACATCACGGCAGCGGCGGCAAAGTCACCCCACAGGTAGTTTTGCGGGTTGAGGTATTGCTGCATCCCCACGGCCAGGGTGTAGCTGTTTACGTCACGCAGTAACAGCGACGCGACCGGAACTTCAGTAATGGCAGCGATAAACGACAGGATGAATACCACCGCCAGAATCGGTACTGACAGCGGCAACAGGACAAGGCGGAAGGCCTGCCACGGTGTCGCACCATCCAGCGCAGCAGCTTCTTCCAGCGAACTGTCGATGGTTTCGAAATAGCCTTTGATGGTCCAGACATGCAGCGCAATCCCACCCAGATACGCGAAAATTACGCCGCCGTGAGTATTCAGGCCAATGAATGGAATGTACTCACCCAGACGATCAAACAACGCATACAACGCGACCAGTGAAAGTACTGCCGGGAACATCTGGAAAATCAGCATTCCTTTCAGCAGCGTCGCTTTGCCTGGAAAGCGCATACGGGCGAAAGCGTAGGCGCAGGTGGTGGAGAGCGCCACAATGCCAATCGCGGAAATCCCGGCGACCTTTACCGAGTTCCACAGCCACAGCAGTACCGGGAATGGCGGTGGCGTAATGCGACCATCAGCCTGTTCAACGCTAAAACCTAACGCCAGTTTCCAGTGATCCCAGGAGATTTGCTCCGGGATCAGGCTGCCGGTCGCAAAGTTTCCCTGACGCAGCGAGATAGCGACGACCATCAGCAGCGGGAACATAATCGCTGCGATAAAAAGTAGCAGTAGCAGGTGAGTAATAAATAAACGAGCTTTTTGCGATTTCGGTTGGACCATTGCCATTTTTGTTATCTCCCTTAATCAAACTTCATTCGCGTGGCTTTCAGGTTCACTATCGCCAGCGCACCCACCAGCAGGAAGATCAGCGTGGCAATTGCTGCCGCCAGACCGAAGTCCTGACCCCCGCCGCCTTCAAAAGCGATGCGGTAGGTGTAGTTAACAAGCAGGTCGGTATAACCGGCTGGCGTGGTCGTGCCAAGACGATCCGGGCCGCCGTTGGTTAACAGTTGAATCAGCACGAAGTTGTTAAAGTTAAAGGCGAAGCTGGCGATCATCAGCGGCGTCAGCGGTTTAATCAGCAGCGGCAGCGTAATCTTAAAGAAGTTCTGGAACGGACCTGCGCCATCCATTGCTGAGGCTTCATACAAATCGTCCGGAATCGCTTTCAGCAAGCCCATGCAGAGGATCATCATGTACGGATAACCCAGCCAGGTATTGACGATAATTAGCATCGTGCGGGCGGTGGTCGGATCGCTGAACCAGGCGGGCTTCACGCCAAACAGCGCGCTCAACATCATGTTGATTTCACCGAAGCTCTGGTTAAACAACCCTTTGAAAATCAAGATTGAAATGAACGATGGCACCGCGTAGGGCAGAATCAGCAGGACGCGATAGACCGCTTTGCCGCGCAACGCTTCCCACTGCACCAGACACGCCAGAACCATGCCGACCGCCACCGTTAAAAAGACAGTGATCAGCGAGAACACCACGGTCCAGACGAAAATGGCGAGGAACGGTTTCTGAATGCCTTCGTCGGTAAAGACGCGGGTAAAGTTTTTCCAGCCGGTGGTCACGGTGTAACCGGGGCTTAGCTTTTCATCACCCCAGTTGCCGTCGGCGGTAATGGACTGGTAAAAGCCAATTTGGTTATTCGGACGATATTTCACGCCGCTCTGATTATTCGTCAACGTGCCGTCACCGTCGAGTGTGTAGAGCGGCTGCGTGCCAGAAAACTGGCGCAGGGAGCTCATCATCACTTTGTTGCCATCCGGCAGAATGGCGGTAATGTCACTCAGCGCCTGACGATTCTGGGTAATCACGCGCAGATTCGCGCGTTCGCCTTCGGGCTGGGCGGTCGTTTCTTTCAGTTGCAGCTTTTGCTCGCCGCCAAATTTAAAAGCGTCGGAGAGGTAATTTTTGCCGGTTTCGCCGTCGCTGAGCGCCAGTTGCCACTCATCGCCCGCCGGGTAAAGACCAAAGTTATAGGTTTTGCCTGCTTGCCAGGAGCGATCTAACAACACTTCCTGCGCACGTTCAAAAGTCAGCTGGTTAGTGCTGCTGTAGTTGGTGAAGGCAATGGCGATGGTGCAGACCAGAGGGAAGAGGACGAATAATCCCATTCCAGCCATTCCCGGGTAAACATAGCGCCAGGCGTAGGCTTTACGATTGGCGAAAATATACAGCCCCGCTGAACTCAATATCAGCGTGGTAATGGCGAACAGGTATTCCCCTTGTGCGTACATTAAAACAACAAGGTAACCCACCAGCAGGCCGAGCAGACCTAGCACTGACCATTTCAGCGCGTCGCTTTGCCACCAATGTTTCTTTTTAATGACATCCATGGGGTTCTTCCTCATTCCAGGACGGATAAGGCTTTCACGCCTTATCCGACAACAACTGCCTGATGCGACGCTGACGCGTCTTATCAGGCCTACATACGTTTCGGTTTTGTAGGCCGGACAAGGCGTTCACGCCGCATCCGGCATTTCACAGCATTACTTGGTGATACGAGTCTGCGCGTCTTTCAGGGCTTCATCGACAGTCTGACGACCGCTGGCGGCGTTGATCACCGCAGTACGCACGGCATACCAGAAAGCGGACATCTGCGGGATGTTCGGCATGATTTCACCTTTCTGGGCGTTTTCCATGGTGGCGGCAATACGTGGATCTTTCGCCAACTCTTCCTCGTAAGACTTCAGCGCTACGGCACCCAGCGGTTTGTCTTTATTAACCGCTTCCAGACCTTCATCAGTCAGCAGATAGTTTTCGAGGAACTCTTTCGCCAGCTCTTTGTTCGGACTGGCGGCGTTAATACCTGCGCTCAGCACGCCAACGAACGGTTTGGATGGTTGACCCTTGAAGGTCGGCAGTACCGTTACACCATAATTCACTTTGCTGGTGTCGATGTTGGACCATGCCCACGGGCCGTTGATGGTCATCGCTGTTTCGCCTTTATTAAAGGCAGCTTCTGCGATGGAGTAATCGGTGTCTGCATTCATGTGTTTGTTTTTAATCAGGTCAACCAGGAAGGTCAGACCCGCTTTCGCGCCAGCGTTATCCACGCCCACGTCTTTAATGTCGTACTTGCCGTTTTCATACTTGAACGCATAACCCCCGTCAGCAGCAATCAGCGGCCAGGTGAAGTACGGTTCTTGCAGGTTGAACATCAGCGCGCTCTTACCTTTCGCTTTCAGTTCTTTATCCAGCGCCGGGATCTCTTCCCAGGTTTTTGGCGGGTTCGGCAGCAGATCTTTGTTATAAATCAGCGATAACGCTTCAACAGCGATCGGGTAAGCAATCAGCTTGCCGTTGTAACGTACGGCATCCCAGGTAAACGGATACAGCTTGTCCTGGAACGCTTTGTCCGGGGTGATTTCAGCCAACAGGCCAGATTGAGCGTAGCCACCAAAGCGGTCGTGTGCCCAGAAGATAATGTCAGGGCCATCGCCAGTTGCCGCAACCTGTGGGAATTTCTCTTCCAGTTTATCCGGATGCTCAACGGTGACTTTAATTCCGGTATCTTTCTCGAATTTCTTACCGACTTCAGCGAGACCGTTATAGCCTTTATCGCCGTTAATCCAGATTACCAGTTTACCTTCTTCGATTTTGGCGAGAGCCGAGGCGGAAAACATCATCGTCGTTAATGCGGATAATGCGAGGATGCGTGCACCTGTTTTTATTTTCATAATCTATGGTCCTTGTTGGTGAAGTGCTCGTGAAAACACCTAAACGGACTCTAGTTTCTTTATACGGCAACCTCTTTCCATCCTCCTTGCCCCTACGCCCCACCGTCGCTTTGTGTGATCTCTGTTACAGAATTGGCGGTAATGTGGAGATGCGCACATAAAATCGCCACGATTTTTGCAAGCAACATCACGAAATTCCTTACATGACCTCGGTTTAGTTCACAGAAGCCGTATTCTCATCCTCCCGCCTCCTCCCCCATAAAAAAGCCAGGGGGTGGAGGATTTAAGCCATCTCCTGATGACGCATAGTCAGCCCATCATGAATGTTGCTGTCGATGACAGGTTGTTACAAAGGGAGAAGGGCATGGCGAGCGTACAGCTGCAAAATGTAACGAAAGCCTGGGGCGAGGTCGTGGTATCGAAAGATATCAATCTCGATATCCATGAAGGTGAATTCGTGGTGTTTGTCGGACCGTCTGGCTGCGGTAAATCGACTTTACTGCGCATGATTGCCGGGCTTGAGACGATCACCAGCGGCGACCTGTTCATCGGTGAGAAACGGATGAATGACACTCCGCCAGCAGAACGCGGCGTTGGTATGGTGTTTCAGTCTTACGCGCTCTATCCCCACCTGTCAGTAGCAGAAAACATGTCATTTGGCCTGAAACTGGCTGGCGCAAAAAAAGAGGTGATTAACCAACGCGTTAACCAGGTGGCGGAAGTGCTACAACTGGCGCATTTGCTGGATCGCAAACCGAAAGCGCTCTCCGGTGGTCAGCGTCAGCGTGTGGCGATTGGCCGTACGCTGGTGGCCGAGCCAAGCGTATTTTTGCTCGATGAACCGCTCTCCAACCTCGATGCTGCACTGCGTGTGCAAATGCGTATCGAAATCTCCCGTCTGCATAAACGCCTGGGCCGCACAATGATTTACGTCACCCACGATCAGGTCGAAGCGATGACGCTGGCCGACAAAATCGTGGTGCTGGACGCCGGTCGCGTGGCGCAGGTTGGGAAACCGCTGGAGCTGTACCACTATCCGGCAGACCGTTTTGTCGCCGGATTTATCGGTTCGCCAAAGATGAACTTCCTGCCGGTAAAAGTGACCGCCACCGCAATCGATCAAGTGCAGGTGGAGCTGCCGATGCCAAATCGTCAGCAAGTCTGGCTGCCAGTTGAAAGCCGTGATGTCCAGGTTGGAGCCAATATGTCGCTGGGTATTCGCCCGGAACATCTACTGCCGAGTGATATCGCTGACGTCATCCTTGAGGGTGAAGTTCAGGTCGTCGAGCAACTCGGCAACGAAACTCAAATCCATATCCAGATCCCTTCCATTCGTCAAAACCTGGTGTACCGCCAGAACGACGTGGTGTTGGTAGAAGAAGGTGCCACATTCGCTATCGGCCTGCCGCCAGAGCGTTGCCATCTGTTCCGTGAGGATGGCACTGCATGTCGTCGACTGCATAAGGAGCCGGGCGTTTAAGCACCCCACAAAACACACAAAGCCTGTCACAGGTGATGTGAAAAAAGAAAAGCAATGACTCAGGAGATAGAATGATGATTACTCTGCGCAAACTTCCTCTGGCGGTTGCCGTCGCAGCGGGCGTAATGTCTGCTCAGGCAATGGCTGTTGATTTCCACGGCTATGCACGTTCCGGTATTGGTTGGACAGGTAGCGGCGGTGAACAACAGTGTTTCCAGACTACCGGTGCTCAAAGTAAATACCGTCTTGGCAACGAATGTGAAACTTATGCTGAATTAAAATTGGGTCAGGAAGTGTGGAAAGAGGGCGATAAGAGCTTCTATTTCGACACTAACGTGGCCTATTCCGTCGCACAACAGAATGACTGGGAAGCTACCGATCCGGCCTTCCGTGAAGCAAACGTGCAGGGTAAAAACCTGATCGAATGGCTGCCAGGCTCCACCATCTGGGCAGGTAAGCGCTTCTACCAACGTCATGACGTTCATATGATCGACTTCTACTACTGGGATATTTCTGGTCCTGGTGCCGGTCTGGAAAACATCGATGTTGGCTTCGGTAAACTCTCTCTGGCAGCAACCCGCTCCTCTGAAGCTGGTGGTTCTTCCTCTTTTGCCAGCAACAATATTTATGACTATACCAACGAAACCGCGAACGACGTTTTCGATGTGCGTTTAGCGCAGATGGAAATCAACCCGGGCGGCACATTAGAACTGGGTGTCGACTACGGTCGTGCCAACCTGCGTGATAACTATCGTCTGGTTGATGGCGCATCGAAAGACGGCTGGTTATTCACTGCTGAACATACTCAGAGTGTCCTGAAGGGCTTTAACAAGTTTGTTGTTCAGTACGCTACTGACTCGATGACCTCGCAGGGTAAAGGTCTGTCGCAGGGTTCTGGCGTCGCGTTTGATAACGAAAAATTTGCCTACAATATCAACAACAACGGTCACATGCTGCGTATCCTCGACCACGGTGCGATCTCCATGGGCGACAACTGGGACATGATGTACGTGGGTATGTACCAGGATATCAACTGGGATAACGACAACGGCACCAAGTGGTGGACCGTTGGTATTCGCCCGATGTACAAGTGGACGCCAATCATGAGCACCGTGATGGAAATCGGCTACGACAACGTCGAATCCCAGCGCACCGGCGACAAGAACAATCAGTACAAAATTACCCTCGCACAACAATGGCAGGCTGGCGACAGCATCTGGTCACGCCCGGCTATTCGTGTCTTCGCAACCTACGCCAAGTGGGATGAGAAATGGGGTTATGACTACAACGGCGATAGCAAGGTTAACCCGAACTACGGCAAAGCCGTTCCTGCTGATTTCAACGGCGGCAGCTTCGGTCGTGGCGACAGCGACGAGTGGACCTTCGGTGCCCAGATGGAAATCTGGTGGTAATAGCAAAACCTGGGCCGGATAAGGCGTTTACGCCGCATTCGGCAACCAACGCCTGATGCGACGCTTGCGCGTCTTATCAGGCCTACAACGGCTGTCAAATGTAGGCCGGATAAGGCGTTTACGCCGCATCCGGCATAAAAACAGGTTGTCATTATCTGAAAG
Source organism: Escherichia sp. AM3 (assembly GCF_032029835.1). Classification (NCBI taxonomy): domain Bacteria; kingdom Pseudomonadati; phylum Pseudomonadota; class Gammaproteobacteria; order Enterobacterales; family Enterobacteriaceae; genus Escherichia; species Escherichia sp. AM3. The sequence goes on from NZ_JAVUPQ010000042.1 coordinate 35,407, forward strand.
GGGCGAAAGCCCCTCTGATTATCGGGTTTAGCGCGCTATTGCCTGGCTACCGCTGAGCTCCAGATTTTGAGGTGAAAACAATGAAAATGAATAAAAGTCTCATCGCCCTCTGTTTATCAGCAGGGTTACTGGCAAGCGCGCCTGGAATCAGCCTTGCCGATGTTAACTACGTACCGCAAAACACCAGCGACGCGCCAGCCATTCCATCTGCTGCGTTGCAACAACTCACCTGGACACCGGTCGATCAATCTAAAACCCAGACCACCCAACTGGCGACCGGCGGCCAACAACTGAACGTTCCCGGCATCAGTGGTCCGGTTGCTGCGTACAGCGTCCCGGCAAACATTGGCGAACTGACCCTGACGCTGACCAGCGAAGTGAACAAACAAACCAGCGTTTTTGCGCCGAACGTGCTGATTCTTGATCAGAACATGACCCCATCAGCCTTCTTCCCCAGCAGTTATTTCACCTACCAGGAACCAGGCGTGATGAGTGCAGATCGGCTGGAAGGCGTTATGCGCCTGACACCGGCGTTGGGGCAGCAAAAACTTTATGTTCTGGTCTTTACCACGGAAAAAGATCTCCAGCAGACGACCCAACTGCTCGACCCGGCTAAAGCCTATGCCAAGGGCGTCGGTAACTCGATCCCGGATATCCCCGATCCGGTTGCTCGTCATACCACCGATGGCTTACTGAAACTGAAAGTGAAAACGAACTCCAGCTCCAGCGTGTTGGTAGGACCTTTATTTGGTTCTTCCGCTCCAGCTCCGGTTACGGTAGGTAACACGGCGGCACCAGCTGTGGCTGCACCCGCTCCGGCACCGGTGAAGAAAAGCGAGCCGATGCTCAACGACACGGAAAGTTATTTTAATACCGCGATCAAAAACGCTGTCGCGAAAGGTGATGTTGATAAGGCGTTAAAACTGCTTGATGAAGCTGAACGCCTGGGATCGACATCTGCCCGTTCCACCTTTATCAGCAGTGTAAAAGGCAAGGGGTAATTACGCCCCACAGTGCTGATTTTGCAACAACTGGTGCGTCTCCTGGCGCACCTTTTTTTATGCTTCCTTCCTGGGATATGAGCGATTTTTTATAGTAACTCACTTCTTCTTCACTAAGAATATCCATTATCTCAATGCCTTATCAGAGATTCTTTTCCTTTCGCCGGTAGTGTCTGGACATTCAGGCTACTTTTCCAGGTTATTTTATTTCTGTTATGCAGAGGTTTTATGATAAGTCATATCCTAAATTCTGGCGGCAATAACTCTTTGATGAAACATGATGTGGTGCAAGGAAATAATATAGTAGATCTTGATTTACTACGTAATTTAAATGGGGTGCCAGGTTTAAACATAGATAACTTTATTTATATCAGCAATATTTTTTCAAATATAAAACAACGGAACGAAAAAATCATGCAATAAATATGTTTCGTGAAGTCTCAATCAGTAATGATACTATAAGTGTAAAATTCTACAGAAATGAAAAAAATTGAATGCGCTTGCAATTTTCTGATGGATAAAGATGCGCAGGGGTATATCGGCCTGTCTGATTTGGATTTAACAAGTTGTCATTTTAAAGGTGACGTTATATCGAAGGTGTCTTTTTTATCATCAAATCTACAACATGTAACATTCGAATGTAAAGAAATTGGGGATTGCAATTTTACTACTGCAATAGTTGATAATGTCATATTTAGATGTCGACGTTTACACAATGTGATTTTTATCAAAGCGAGTGGTGAATGTGTCGATTTCAGCAAAAATATTCTTGATACAGTTGACTTCTCGCAGAGTCAACTTGGTCATAGTAATTTTCGCGAATGTCAGATTAGAAATTCAAACTTCGATAATTGTTATCTTTACGCTTCGCACTTCACCAGAGCAGAGTTTCTGTCTGCCAAAGAAATATCATTTATTAAATCGAATTTGACAGCTGTTATGTTTGATTATGTGCGAATGTCGACAGGGAATTTTAAAGATTGCATTACAGAACAATTGGAATTAACTATTGATTATTCAGATATATTTTGGAATGAAGATCTCGATGGTTATATCAATAACATTATAAAAATGATTGATACATTGCCAGATAATGCAATGATATTGAAATCCGTTCTGGCCGTAAAACTGGTGATGCAATTAAAAATACTTAATATTGTGGTAATGACTCCAACTTATTGATAGTGTTTTATGTTCAGATAATGCCCGATGACTTTGTCATGCAGCTCCACCGAT